>DATFWC010000393.1:0-6047 GCA_035259885.1 Xanthobacteraceae bacterium | reverse complement strand
GAGCTGCACTGCATCGGCGCCACCACGCTCGACGAATACAAGAAGCACGTGGAGAAGGATGCGGCGCTGGCACGGCGCTTCCAGCCGGTCTACGTGTCGGAGCCCACGGTCGAGGACACGATCTCGATCCTGCGCGGCCTCAAGGACCGCTACGAGCAGCATCACGGCGTGCGCATCACGGATTCGGCCATCGTCGCCGCCGCGACGCTGTCGCATCGCTACATCACCGACCGGTTCCTGCCCGACAAGGCGATCGACCTGATCGACGAGGCGGCGGCGCGTCTCAAGATGCAAGTCGACTCCAAGCCGGAGGAGCTCGATTCGATCGACCGCGAGATCGTGCGCCTGCGCATTGAGCAGGAAGCGCTGAAGCGGGAGAACGATCCCGGCTCGCGCGAGCGGCTGAGCCGCCTGGAAAAGGAGCTCACGGCGCTGGAGAAGCAGTCGGCCGATCTCACCAGCCGCTGGAAGAGCGAGAAGGAAAAGTTGTCTGACGCGCAGAAGCTCAAGACCGAGCTCGACCAGGCGCGCACCGAGCTGGCCAATGCGCAGCGGCGCGGCGAGTACCAGCGCGCCGGCGAGCTGGCCTATGGCCGCATTCCCGAGCTGGAGAAGAAGCTTGCCGCCATCGAGGCGGCGGACGGCAAGGGCGCCATGATGGAGGAGGCGGTGACCGCCAACCACGTGGCGCAGGTCGTGTCGCGCTGGACCGGTGTTCCGGTCGACAGGATGCTGGAAGGCGAGAAGGAAAAACTTCTCCGCATGGAGGAGAGCCTCGCCCGCCGCGTCGTCGGCCAGAAGGAAGCCGTGCAGGCGGTGTCGACCGCGGTGCGCCGGGCGCGCGCCGGCCTGCAGCACCCGAACCGGCCCATCGGCTCGTTCATGTTCCTGGGGCCGACCGGCGTCGGCAAGACCGAGCTCACCAAGGCGCTCGCCGAGTTCCTGTTCGACGATGAGTCGGCGCTCATCCGCATCGACATGTCGGAATACATGGAGAAGCACTCGGTGGCGCGGCTGATCGGCGCCCCGCCCGGCTATGTCGGCTACGAGGAGGGCGGCGCGCTCACCGAGGCGGTGCGCCGGCGGCCCTACCAGGTGGTGCTGTTCGACGAGATCGAGAAGGCGCATCCGGACGTGTTCAACGTGCTGCTGCAGGTGCTCGACGACGGCCGCCTCACCGATGGCCAGGGCCACACGGTCGACTTCCGCAACACGTTGATCGTGATGACGTCGAACCTCGGCTCGGAATTCCTGGTCAACCAGCCGGAAGGCCAGGACAGCGATGCCGTCAAGGATCAAGTGATGGCCGTGGTGCGGGCAAGCTTCCGTCCCGAGTTCCTCAACCGCGTCGACGAGATCATCCTGTTCCACCGTCTGCAGAAGGCCGACATGGGCCGCATCGTCGATATCCAGATGGGTCAATTGCAGAAGCTCCTGAACGAGCGCAAGATCACCATCGTGCTCGAGCCGAGCGCGCGCGACTGGCTTGCCGACAAGGGGTGGGATCCCGCCTACGGGGCGCGCCCGCTCAAGCGCGTGATCCAGAAGGCGGTGCAGGACCCGCTTGCCGAGTTCATCCTGTCCGGCCGCATCAAGGACGGCGAGACCGTCACGGTCTCGGCCGGCGCGCACGGCCTCGTGTTCAACGGCGAGGCCGTCGCCGCGGCGGCGTGACGCGTGGCTTGTGCGCAAGCCGCACGGGATCGACGTTGGCGGAGGGTGAGATGACGGTCCGAGGCTTCAACGGCGTCATCGACATCTCGCATCACAATACCGTTTCATCGATCAGCAAGGTTAAATCCGACAACATTGTCGCGCTCGTTCACAAGGCGACGGAAGGGCGGAGCTACCGCGACAAGGAATATGAAAAGAGGAAGGATCTCTTCAAGTCGGCCGGCTTCAAATGGGGAGCCTACCATTTCTCTTCGAGTGCCAATCCGATCCTGCAGGTGGAGAACTTTCTGCAATATGCGGCGCCGCAGCCGGATGATCTCATCTGCCTGGACTATGAGGCGAGTTCGTCCGGCACGAACATGAGCTACGATCAGATGGTCGAGTTCGTGGAGTTGATCCACAAAGAGGTCGGGCGTTATCCGGTCGTTTATGGCGGACACCTGCTTCGCGAAGCGCTTAGAGGTGTCACCGAATCTGTTCTGAGCAATTGCCCGCTGTGGTACGCACGGTACGCGAACGCTCCTTATGGCATCCCGCGCATCTGGAGAACCTGGACTCTCTGGCAGTACACCGATGGGAATATCGGGCCTCAGCCGCAGAAAGTCCGAGGCATAGGAAACTGTGATCGGGACACGTTCAACGGAACGCGGCAGGAGCTTTTGCAGCAATGGCCGCTGACTTGAACGCCGTGCTCAGCGCTTCGTGGTGGCGGCGGTCTCGGCCACGCGCGGAGCCGGGCGATTCATCAGCCCGTCGTAGCGGTCGCGCTCGCGCTCGAAATTGGCGAGCGTCGGCCCGTCGAGCACGCGGCCGCGCGGCAGCTTGATCTTCAACGGATCGACGAAGCGGTTGTTGACGAGAATCTCGTAGTGCAGGTGCGGGCCGGTCGACAGCCCGGTCGAGCCGACATAGCCGATGATCTGGCCCTGGCGCACGCGGGTGCCCGGCTGAATGCCGCGGGCGAAGGCCGACATGTGGCCGTAGGCGGTCTCGTAGCCGTTGGTGTGGCGCAGCTTCACGTACTTGCCGTAGCCCGATTCCCAGCCCGCCGTGACCACGACGCCGTTGCCCGAGGCGTAGATCGGCGTGCCGCGCGCCGCCGCCCAGTCGACGCCGGTGTGCATCTTCGAATAGCCGAGGATGGGATGGCGCCGCCAGCCGTAGCCCGAACGCATGATGCCGGTGGCCATCGGCTTGCGCACCAGGAACTTCTTCGCGCTCTTGCCGGTCTCGTCGTAGTAGTCAACGGCGCCGTCGTCCGGCGTCTGGAAGCGGTAGTAGCGCTTGGTTTCGCCGCCCACCGTCAGCGACGCGAACATCACCTCGCTCTTGGCCTCGCTGCCGGTGTCCTCGTCGAACGCGAACAGCACCTCGAAGGAATCGCCGGGCTGCACGCGGCGCTGGAAATCCACGTCGTAGGAGTAGATGCGGATGAGCTCGTCGATCATCGGCCGCGGCACCTGCTGGCGCAGCGCCGTCTCATAGACGCTCTGGTAGAGCCGCATGCCGCCGTTGTCGTCGTCCTCCTCGGCCTCCGCGACCTGGGTGTCGGCGCTCTGCACGTCAACCGCCACGTATTTCCCGGTGTCGGAGAGCGCGACCACTGCTTCGATCGCGCTGTCGGTGGCGACGATGACGCGGATCGGCTGCAGCCGTTGCGCGGCGCCGATGGGGGAGAGCAGGATGCGCAGCTTCTGGCCCTCCTTCAGAGCGCCGTCGCGGCCGCGTCCGCCGAGCGCGCCGGCAATCGCCTTGGCCTCGTCCGCGGTGGCGCCGAGGTCGCGCAGGAGCGCGCCGATCGAGTCTCCCTTCTTGGGCGTGATGGTGCGCTCGTTCCAGGCATTGCCGCCGGTGGCCTGGCTGGCGGTCTTCGGCAGCAGCGTGATGTTCTCGGGCACGATGCGGGCTTCGAAGCCAAAATAGGGATCCGAATTGCCTTCGGCCGCATAGGCGAGCTTGCCGCCGCCGGGCGTGACGCCGGCGATCGGGTAGCCGGGGGAGGCACTGCCGGTCCAGTCGGCGGTCTCGCGCACGCGCGCCAGCACCTCGTCGAGCGGCAGCAGCGCGGCGATCTTCACCTTCGGCAGCAGCGGCGCGAGATCGCGCGTGACAAAGCTGATCTCGGCATCGGGCTCGGCGCCGGCCTCTTCCGCCGCATTGGCCGGCGCGCCCGGCGCCGCGCCGGCAAGCAGCTTGCGCGCGTCGAACGGCGGAATGCTGGCGCTGAGCTCCGACGTGGACAGCGCCAGGTTGGACATGACGCGCACGAACGGGCGATTGCGCACCACTTCGCGCTCGCCGACGCGGGTCGTCAGGGCGGCGCGGATGACCTGGCGGGCGCCCGGCGTCTCCGGCGCCGGCTGCAGTTTGTCGCCCTTGCGCGCCATCTGGCGCTCGGGGCCGGCGAGCGTGCCGCGCAGCGCCACCTCGACCCGCTCCGGTATGGCGGCGAAGTTGGCCTCGCGATCGAGCGCCGCATAAACCGCGCCGCCCATGAGGGCGGCGCCACACAGACCGGTGAGGATAGTGCCGACGAACCAGCGTACCGATACGCGCCGGCGATCGACCACAGCGGAGCCGCGTCCATCGGCAAATAATGGCGGCTCGTTGCCGAGGTCGACGTCGCCAATACGCAGTCGATATGGGCCGCGTGGCTTGCCGTGGTCCAAGATCGCCGTCCCCCTCGCAAACGATACGCGCGATTTGCCACAAACAAAAACGACGGCGCCGTTCGATTGTCCCGATCGAGGCGCCGGCCGAGGTCGCGCAAGGCTGCGGCTACGTCACTGGCCCGTCAACAGCGAAGCAACCGCCGCACCCCCGCCCGGGCCTGCCACGATCGCTCGAAGCAGTACGACCTCTTATCGTTAAGCACGCCGGACGAATGTGGCCGCAGTGCGGCGCGCAGCCGCATGCCAGATCCTTGTGCCCAATGAGGAAAAACACCATCTCACGGTAGCAGTGGGGCGACGTGGTCGCCGAAAACTTGGGTAGCAGCGGGCGCTGTTTGGCGGCCGGCGAATTTTCCCCGTCACGGTGTTGACAAGGTTAAGGTCCCAAGCCTATATACGGACCTTACGGCGCGCCGCCGCCTCGGCGTGAGGTCGCGCCTGCGAAGCTCCTCACTGATACCGGTGAACAGGCCTCCGATTTCGGTCGGATGTCTTGGGCTTCGCCGGCCCTTGGCCTCGCCAAGGGCGGGGATCGCCAGATCCCCGGGCTGTTTGACAGGTGAATCAGAAGAAAGAGAAACGTGGACGGCGGAGTCCTTGCGGGCCGCTTCCTCGATCGAGAGGGCGCGGCCGGACGAGACTTCGGCGGTCTTACGTTTCAGGTCAACACCCTGATGGCGCGAGCCGTCAGGCGTGACGGACCTCGTCAAACGTGATGTGACCAGCCGGTTTCAAGTTCTCATCCAACCTGAGAGTTTGATCCTGGCTCAGAGCGAACGCTGGCGGCAGGCCTAACACATGCAAGTCGAGCGCCCCGCAAGGGGAGCGGCAGACGGGTGAGTAACACGTGGGAACGTGCCCTTCGGTTCGGAATAGCCCGGGGAAACTCGGAGTAATACCGGATACGTCCGCAAGGAGAAAGATTTATCGCCGAAGGAGCGGCCCGCGTCGGATTAGCTAGTTGGTGGGGTAATGGCCTACCAAGGCGATGATCCGTAGCTGGTCTGAGAGGACGATCAGCCACACTGGGACTGAGACACGGCCCAGACTCCTACGGGAGGCAGCAGTGGGGAATATTGGACAATGGGCGCAAGCCTGATCCAGCCATGCCGCGTGAGTGATGAAGGCCCTAGGGTTGTAAAGCTCTTTCGGCGGGGAAGATAATGACGGTACCCGCAGAAGAAGCCCCGGCCAACTTCGTGCCAGCAGCCGCGGTAATACGAAGGGGGCTAGCGTTGCTCGGAATCACTGGGCGTAAAGCGCACGTAGGCGGGTTGTTAAGTCGGGGGTGAAATCCTGGAGCTCAACTCCAGAACTGCCTTCGATACTGGCGACCTTGAGTCCGGGAGAGGTGAGTGGAACTCCGAGTGTAGAGGTGAAATTCGTAGATATTCGGAAGAACACCAGTGGCGAAGGCGGCTCACTGGCCCGGTACTGACGCTGAGGTGCGAAAGCGTGGGGAGCAAACAGGATTAGATACCCTGGTAGTCCACGCCGTAAACGATGGAGGCTAGCCGTTGGCGAGCATGCTCGTCAGTGGCGCAGCTAACGCATTAAGCCTCCCGCCTGGGGAGTACGGTCGCAAGATTAAAACTCAAAGGAATTGACGGGGGCCCGCACAAGCGGTGGAGCATGTGGTTCAATTCGAAGCAACGCGCAGAACCTTACCAGCCCTTGACATCCCGGTCGCGGGAACCAGAG
>DATFWC010000392.1:0-5306 GCA_035259885.1 Xanthobacteraceae bacterium | reverse complement strand
TGGCGTGAAGGAGACATGATGGCACTCCTCGGCTTCGCTCGTCCGAGGCGAATGCGCCGGCCCGACCGCAGCAGCTCCGACCGGAGGAGTTGACGTCCGTTCGATCGCGCGAAGGCAAGCGCTGAACCCAAGCCCTTTCGCGCCGAGCGGAAGGGCTTTCGTTTGCGAACAGGGTTCGCGCCACGCCGACGAGCCGCAATAGGGGCGTTCAATGGCCGGTCGGGCTTCGCTCAAGAATTGGATGCGAGTGAAACAAATCTTGTAGCGCTGCGACGAAAGTGCTGTGGGCGGAAACATTGACAAGTGTGCGCAAAGGGCGCACGCCTATTATCAGCGCGGGATGCATATTTGCGCCGCGCATAGCCCAACGAGGAGGTGGATGCATGACGCCACCGGGCCAGAAGGGCCGTGATGATCGCCGCGGCATTGTTCGGGCTGTGGCGTAGCGGCACCTCACGAACGACACGCCGGGAACGGTCACCAGGGCCACATCAGTAGGGCAAGGCCCGCCAAGGCCCTTCCCGGCGTCGTTATTTTTGTTGCTAATCTCCCCATCTGTCTGACGCTTTGGGCGCCTGCGGCGGCTCGCCGCAGCGCGATCCCGTCGGTGCGATTTTGCCGCCCGGCTTTGAACCCCGCCTCCCGTCCGACTCACCAAACAAGCGAGCCCCCTAAGGGCCGCGCCGGCTTTTGCAGCGCAAAGCTGCCTGGACAGGGAGGACCAAAGCCGTGGGCTATCATCATGTGCTCAGGACCGCCGCTCTGGCGTCGACGTTGTGGATGAGCGTGAGCGCCGCGCTCGCCGAAAGCCGCATGGCGCTGGTGATCGGGAACTCGAACTACACCAGCGTGGCGGCGCTGCCCAATCCGGCGAACGACGCCAAGGCGATGGGGAGATTTTTGACCTCCGCCGGCTTCCAGGTGACGCAGGCGCCCAACCTCACGCAAGCCGACATGCGCCGGACCATTGGCAACTTCGCCGGCATGGTGGCCGAGCGCGGACCCGACACGGTGGCGCTGGTGTTCTATGCCGGGCACGGGCTGCAGGTCGATGGCGAGAACTATCTCGTGCCGGTCGATGCCAGCATCCAGCGCGAGGCAGATGTGCCGCTGCAGGCCACGCGGCTTGCCGACGTGATGAACGCCCTGGCGTCGGTGCCGAGCAAGAGCCGCATTGTCATCCTCGACGCCTGCCGCAACAACCCGTTCTCCGAGATCAACAAGACCAGCGGCCGCGGCCTGGCGATCGTCGACGCGCCCACGGGCTCGCTGGTGTCGTACGCTGCGGCGCCGGGCGGCGAGGCGCAGGACGGCGACGGCCTCAACAGTCCCTTTACGGCGGCGCTGCTCAAGGTCGGCCAGGAGCCGGGCCTGCCGATCGAGCAGGCACTCAAGCGCGTGCGCCTCGCCGTCAACGACGCTACCAACCGGCAGCAGACGCCGTGGGAAAGCTCGTCGCTCACCACCGAGTTCTCGTTCTTCCCCACCGGGCCCGCCACGACGGCGAGCAGCGGCCAGTTGAGCATGCCGGCGGGCTCGCGCGCGGAGACGCGGTCGGTCGACGCCTGGCAGAAGGAACTTAAGTCACGCTCGCCGCGCGACGCCTATGAGACCGTGGTCCGCGAGGACAAGGTCGAGGCGTATCAGGCCTATCTTGCGCTCTATCCGTCGCAGTCGCTGTCGCCGGTGGTGCGCACGCTGGTCGACCGGCGGCGGGAGATGATCGCCTGGCACGATGCCGTCACCATCAACACAGTCGCGTCGTACCAGAATTTCCTGGCTGGCTACGGCAGCAGCGATTTCGCCATTACGGCGAACCGCCTGGTCGACCGGCTGCGCACGCGGTCGGTGTCCAATGCGCTGTCCGCCTTCGCCGCGGCCGGTCCTACGTGCCCGTGCAACAACCCGCCAGCCCCCACGACGCCGCGCCAGCGCCGCGCCGACGTGTCGCCGAGCGACGACCCGACCGGTTCGGCTCCGGCGGCAACGTCATCCGGTTCCGGCGTGCCGGTCGTGTACACCGACCCGCTCACCCCGCCGGCCGTGGTGGTGACGCCGCCGTACATCCACCCGCCACGTGGCCACGACAGGCCGCGCGGCGGCGACAAGCCGGGCAAGGACAAGCCGACGGGTTCGAGCGGCGACAAGCCGACGGGGTCGAACGGCGACGGGCGCGGCTACGGCAGGGACAAGACCAAGCTCGGCAACGGGCGCGGCCTCGACCCGCGGGCTGCCCGCACGAATGCGTCGTCGCACAAGTTGGGGCAGACCAAGTCTGCCGGACCCGTGCGCAGCATGACCATGAACCGCATGAGCATGAACCGCCCCGTCATGATGAACCGCCCGATGATGATGAACCGCCCCATGATGATGGGCCGCATTGGCGGCTTGCGCGGCATGGGCGGCATGATGGGACGCCGCTTCTTCTGAGTCCTGGACGAACTGAAGATCACCCCTCCTGTCCCGCCCCACAAGGGGGGAGGGAACGCTGTGGCGCTCAACGTCGTCTCGGCGACTCCATATGATCCGTTCGTCTCTTCCCACGGGTATGCACGTGGTGCTGAAAAGGCACTCTCCTCCGGTCACCTCCCCCCTGGTGGGGGAGGGACCGGGAGGGCGCTACTTGGCTTAGATCTCAACGTCGCGGATTGCCGTGTAGCCGTGCCGACGTTACCTAACGCGGCATGAAATTCTTGGATGAAGCCAAGGTCTATATCCGCTCTGGCGACGGCGGGAACGGGTGCGTCTCGTTCCGGCGCGAGAAATTCATCGAGTTCGGCGGACCCAATGGCGGCGACGGCGGCACCGGCGGCGACGTGGTGGCGGTCGCGGTCGAGGGCCTCAACACGCTGATCGACTACCGCTACCAGCAGCACTTCAAGGCCAAGCGCGGCGGCAACGGCATGGGCAAGGACCGCGCCGGCGCCAACGGCGCCGATGCGGTGCTCAAAGTGCCAGTGGGCACGCAGGTCTTCGAGGAGGACGGCGAGACGCTGCTGGCCGACCTCACGGCGCCGGGGCAGCGCGTGGTGCTGGCCAAAGGCGGCAATGGCGGCTTCGGCAACGCGCATTTCAAGTCGTCGACCAACCGCGCGCCGCGCCATGCCAATCCCGGGCAGCCGGGCGAGGAGCGCACCATCCGGCTGCGGCTGAAGCTGATCGCCGATGCCGGCCTCGTCGGCCTGCCCAACGCCGGAAAGTCCACCTTCCTCGCCGCCGTGAGCGCGGCCAAGCCGAAGATCGCCGACTATCCGTTCACCACGCTGCACCCGCAGCTCGGCGTGGTGCGCATCGACGAAGCCGAGTTCGTGCTTGCCGACATCCCCGGCCTCATCGAAGGCGCGCATGCCGGCGCCGGACTGGGCGACCGCTTCCTCGGCCACGTGGAGCGCTGCCGCGTGCTCCTTCACCTGGTCGACGGCACCGGCGACGACGCGGGCAAGGCCTACCGGCTGGTCCGCGCCGAGCTCGAAGCCTATGCCCACGACCTGACCGACAAGCCGGAGATCGTGGCGCTGACCAAGGCGGATGCGCTCACCGATGAGCAGATCGCGGCACAGACGGCCCGCCTGGCGCGGGCGGCGGGACAGACGCCGCTGGTGCTGTCGGCGCATTCCGGCCGGGGGGTGGCGGAGACGCTGCGCCGCGTGCTGGCCGTGATCGTGCGCGCGCGCCAGATCGACAGCCCGGACCCGGCCCTCGTGACGGCCTGGTATCCTTAAGGACAAACGCCTCCCCATCTTCATCATGGCCGGGCTTGACCCAGCCATCCATCTTCTGAATTTGAGCTATGTTTTTGCTGGATGCGCGGGTCGAGCCCCGCGCATGACGAGTCCAGAGCGCCCATGACCACGCCTCGCCTCACCGACTTCCGCCGCATCGTCGTCAAGGTCGGCTCGTCGCTGCTGGTGGATTCGCGCGCCGGCGCGCTCAACGAGGCGTGGCTCACGTCGCTCGCCGAGGACCTCGCGGGCCTGCATGGCGAGGGCCGCGACGTGCTGGTCGTGTCGTCGGGCGCCATCGCGCTCGGGCGCAGCCGCCTCAAGCTCGCGCCTGGCGCGCTCAAGCTCGAGGACAGCCAGGCCGCCGCGGCGGTGGGCCAGATCGCACTTGCGCGCACCTGGACCGAGGCGCTCGGCCGCCACGGCATCACCGCCGGCCAGGTACTGCTGACGCTCGGCGACACCGAGGAGCGCCGGCGCTACCTCAATGCCCGCTCGACCATCGCCAAGCTGCTGGAATGGCACGCGGTGCCGGTGATCAACGAGAACGACACGGTCGCCACCAACGAGATCCGCTACGGCGACAACGATCGGCTCGCGGCGCGCGTGGCCACGATGGTGAGCGCCGATCTCCTGGTGCTGCTGTCCGACGTCGACGGCCTCTATGACGCGCCGCCCGGCGAGCATCCGGCACCAAAGCTGCTGCCGCTGGTCGAGCGCATCACGCCGGAGATCGAAGCTATGGCGGGGAGCGTCGGCTCCGAACTCTCGCGCGGCGGCATGCGCACCAAGATCGAGGCCGGCAAGATCGCGACGCAGGCCGGCACCCACATGGTGATCGCCTCCGGGCGCGTGCCCAATCCGCTGCGGACGATTTCCGGCGGCCGCTGCACCTGGTTTCTCACGCCCGCCAATCCGGTCACGGCGCGCAAGAAATGGATCGCCGGCTCGCTCGAGCCCAAGGGCACGCTGCTCATCGATGCCGGCGCCGTGGCGGCGCTGCGGCGGGGGAAGAGCCTGCTGCCGGCCGGCGTGAAGAAGGTCGACGGCGAATTCAGCCGCGGCGATGCCGTGATCATCCGCGGCCCCGACGGCGAGGTGGCGCGCGGGCTGATCGCCTACGACGCCGAGGACGCGGCAAAAATCATCGGAAAATCGTCGGCAGATGTGCTGCTCATTCTCGGCTTCGCCGGCCGCATCGAGATGGTCCACCGCGACGATCTGGTGATGGGGCGGGAGTGACTCCGCGCTGTCGTTCCCGCGCAAGCGGGAACCCATGTCCACCGGCGGTGCGACGGTGATCGACCGTGCCACAATGTTAGGAACGTGTTCATGGGTCAGCCCCTGCGCGGGACAACCCAGAGGCGTCGGCAATCACACAAAGGACGCATTCCCCGTGGACTAAAGTGGCTTGGCGCCATAGGGTTTCGGGGTGGCGCTCGATCGTCGGCCGGCCACACTCGTCCCATCAAGAAGGGTTGTTCGTGTTGTCACGGCGTGCTGCGCGAAACCTGCTGTGCGCCCCGGTCGCTGTGCTGCTTGCGGCCAGCGCGAGCGGTGATGTGCAGGCGCAGGGCAAGCTCG
>DATFWC010000391.1:0-4908 GCA_035259885.1 Xanthobacteraceae bacterium | reverse complement strand
CATGCGCCATCCCGCCTTCATCGCCGATGCGGCCCGCCTGCGTCTCGAGATCGATCCGATGACCGGCGAGGAGGTGCAGGCGCTGGTGGCGCACCTCGCCGGCACGCCGCCGGAGATCGTCGCCCGCGTGCGCGCCGCGCTGGAGGGAAAGTGACCCTACGAGATAGACACTGGCGCTGGTCGTCCCCGCGAAGGCGGGGACCCATGAACACCGCGCCGGAGATAGGTCGCACCGTCGGTGCTCATGGATTCCCGCTTACGCGGGAATGACCAGAGTCTGTGCCCATTACGTCCGGCCCGCCAGCTGGCGCGCCTTGTCGAGATGGCCGTAGCTGCGCACCGGTGCGCACATCAGGAAGCGATAGCCCTCCTTGATGATGCGCTCGGCATTGCCCGCCTCCACGTGCGGGTGGCCGACCACGACATTGTTCTCGCGGCAGGTGCGCACGATCTCCGCCATCGCCTCCAGCACCACCTTGTGCTCGTACTGGCGCGGATAGCCGAGCTCCTGGCTCAAGTCACCCTCGCCGATGAGCACGGCGCCGATGCCCGGCACGTTCTTGAGCATGTCGCGCAGATTCTTGATGCCCTCGGTATCCTCGATCATCAGGATGACGAAGATTTCGCCCTTCGGGTTGAGCGGCCATACGTCGGCGCGCTCGTAATATTCCTGCTGCGTGATGCCCCAGTAGCGCACCGCCGCCGTCGGTCCGTCGCCGCGGATGCCGGCGGGCTCGTACAGCGGCTTGTCCTTCAGGCGCGGATAGCGGCACGCCGCCACCGCGTTGTAGGCCTGGTCGACCGTGCTGATATGCGGCCAGATCACGCCGTAGGCGCCGAGGTCGAGCACCTGCTTGGCGTGCCACTGCGCCTTCTCGCCGCCGTTGGGCGGGATGCGCGCCATCGGCGTCACGGCCGGGCTGAGCGAGCCCGACTGCGCAATCAGCCGCCTGTTCAGGAGGTACTGCAGGCAATCGCGAAACCCCCTGATGTCATACGGATTGTGCTCCATCTCGAACACCACGCCGTCGTATTTGGCGGCGGCCAGCGCGATGGCAGATTCGACGTCGGTGGGGGTGAACGTCGTGAACGCGTGCTGGCCCTGCTCGAGCGCGCGGATGATGCCATTGAGCCGCGGAATGTCGGCCATCTTGGATCCTTATGACTGTTGATGCCTGCGAAATGAAATGTCCCTAACCGCTTGCGCCAATTCCTCCCCCTATGGGGGAGGGTGGTGCGCTTCAGCGCGCCGGGTGGGGTCACTTCGATCCCCACCCGCCTCGCTTCGCTCGGCACCTTCCCCTACGGGAGGGATGGAGCCTGCTCACGCCGCCTTGCGCCGCTTGAGCGCCGCGTTCAGCCGGCCGTACACCTTGAGCGCGTTGCCTTCAAAAATCCTCGTCTTGTCGGCCGCGCTCAATTGGGTCTGGTCGATAAAGCGCTTGGTGTCGTCGTAGTGGTGGCCAGTCTCCGGATCGATGCCCTTGACGGCGCCGACCATCTCGGAGGCGAACAGGATGTTCTCCACCGGGATGACGCGGGTGAGAAGCTCGATGCCCGGCAGGTGATAGACGCAAGTGTCGAAGAACACGTTCTCGAGCAGGTGTTCCTGCAGCGGCGGCCGCTTCATGTCCTGCGCCAGGCCGCGGTAGCGGCCCCAGTGGTACGGCACCGCGCCGCCGCCGTGCGGAATGATGAACTTCAGCGTCGGGAAATCCTTGAACAGGTCGGCCGTGATGAACTGCATGAAGGCGGTGGTGTCGCCGTTGATGTAGTGGGCGCCGGTGGCGTGGAAGCACGGATTGCACGACGAGCTGACATGCACCATGGCCGGCACGTCGAGCTCCACCATCCTCTCGTACAGCGGATACCAACAGCGGTCGGTCAGCGGCGGGTCCTTCCAGTAGCCGCCCGACGGGTCGGGATTGAGGTTGCAGCCGATGAAGCCGAGCTCGTTGACACAGCGTGTGAGCTCGTCGATGCAGTTGGCCGGCGGTACGCCGGGCGCCTGCGGCAGCTGGCACACGCCGACGAAATTGTCCGGGTAGAGCGTGCACACGCGGTGGATGAGGTCGTTGCAGACCTGCGACCACACGCGGCTGGTCTCCGGTGTGCCGACGTGGTGCGCCATGCCGGCGGCGCGCGGCGAGAAGATCGTGACATCGGTGCCGCGCTCGCGCTGGAATTTGAGTTGGGCCTTTTCCAGGCTGTCGCGGATCTGGTCGTCGCTGATGCCGAGGTTGGTCGAGGTGGGGCGGCGCGATGCATCGGCGAGGCCGGCGAGCTGGCGATCCCGGAATAGCTCCAGCTCGCGCGGCGCCGTCGTGTAATGGCCGTGGCAGTCGATGATCATGTGCTTGAGCCCCTGTTGGCGGAAGAGGCTCCACCCTGGACTTGCCCGGTTGCGGCCGTCAAGCCGACAGCGGCCGGTCAGCCGGCCAGCCTTGCCGGAGGCGCAAGGCTTGGGCCGCGCCCATACGGCGCGCCCGCTCGCGGGACCGCGTCGGCGGCCCCGCGCCTCCATCCGCAGTCGCCCGTATCAGGAGTGGTCCTGATATCGCTCTGCGCCCAGAGCCGTTAGTGATCGCGCCAGATTTTGAGCCTTGGGGGGCTATCAAGCCCCGGTCGGGTGGGATCACCCGATCGGGGCTTTCTTATTCTGTCTTTCTCTTCCCGAGCAGCGCCTTGATATTGTCGAACAGCTCGATCTTGGCGCCGTGCCGCTGCATGATGATCGACTGCTGGATCACCGACAGCGTGTTGTTCCACGCCCAGTAGATCACCAGGCCGGCCGAGAACGAGGCCAGCATGAAGGTGAAGATCACCGGCATCCAGTCGAAGATCATTTTTTGCGTCGGGTCGGGCGGCGCCGGGTTGAGCTTCATCTGGAACCACATGGTCACGCCCATGATCAGCGGCCAGGCGCCGATATGCAGGAAGTGGCCGAACACCGGCAGCACCGTCGGGTCGAACGGGATCAGCCCGAACAGGTTGAACAGGTTGGTCGGATCGGGCCCCGACAGATCCTTGATCCAGCCGTAGAACGGCGCGTGGCGCATCTCGATGGTGACGAACAGCACCTTGTAGAGCGCGAAGAACACCGGGATCTGGATGGCGATCGGCAGGCAGCCGGCAAGCGGATTGATCTTCTCCTTCTTGTACAATTCCATCATGGCCTGCTGCTGCTTCATCTTGTCGTCCGCGTAGCGCTCGCGGATCATCGTCAGCTGCGGCTGGATCGCCTTCATCTTCGCCATCGACGCATAGGACTTGTTGGCGAGCGGGAAGAAGAAGAACTTGATGATGACGGTGACGGCCAGGATGGCGAGGCCGAAATTGCCGAGGAACTTGAACAGCCAGTCGATCGCCCAGAACATCGGCTTGGTGATGAAGTAGAACCAGCCCCAGTCGATCAGCAGTTCGAAGCGGTTGAGCTTCAGTCCCCGGTCGTAGCCGTCGACGATCGCCACTTCCTTGGCGCCGGCGAACAGCCGCGCCTCGGCGGCGGCGCTGCCGCCGGGCTGCACCGTCACCGGGTCGAGCAGGTAGTCGGTCTGGTACTTCTTGAGCTGCGGGTCCGGGCTGACCGAGAAGCGCGCCTGCAGGTTGGCGGCCGGATCGGGCAGCAGGGTCGCCGCCCAGTATTTGTCGGTGATGCCGAGCCAGGCGTTGGTGACCTTGAAGTTGATATTCTTCTTGTCCTCGATCGCCTTGTAGGTGACCTCCTGCAGGCCCTGATCGCCCATCACGCCGATCAGGCCCTCGTGCAGGATGTAGTAGCCCAGCGTCTCCGGCGTGCCGTGGCGCGAGATCAGCGCATAAGGATAAAGCGAGATCGGTGCCGTGCCCTTGTTCGCCACCTGGTCGTGGATGGTGAACAGATACTTGTCGTCGACCGCGATGGTGCGGCGGAACTCGAGCCCCTCGCCGTTGTCCCAGACGAGCGTGATCGGGCGATCGACGCCGAGCGCGCCGCTGCCCTCCTGGCGCCACACCGTCTCCGAATTCGGCAGCTTGGCGGTGACGCCGGCCGCCGGGACCCAGCCGGCTTCGGCATAGAACGGGTGCGGGCTGCCCGACGGCGACAGCAGCACCACGGCCGGCGAATTGGGGTCGACCGTCACCCGGTACTGGCTGAGCGACAGGTCGTCGATACGGGCGCCCTTGAGCGCGATCGAGCCCTTCAGCCGCGGCGTGTCGATGGTAATGCGGGGCGACGCGGCGATCACGGCCTCGCGCGGCTGCGACCCGGGGGCCGGCTGGCCGGGCACCTGCGGTCCGCCCGGCGCGGGGGGTGCGGTCGGCGCCCCCGGCGCGGCCGGCGCTCCCGGCGCCCCGGGCGCCGGCTGGCTTGGCGCCGCCTGGCCCGGCGCCGGCTGCTGCTGCGCCTGTTGCTGCAACTGCTGCTGCTGGCGCTGCTTCTCGTATTGCGGCATGCCGAGAAAATACTGCCAGGCGACCAGCACCAGGCCCGACAGCAGGATCGCCAGAAGGGTGTTCTTTTGATCGTTCATTGGTGGTTTTCGCTGGTGCTGGGCGCGACGCCTGTCGTCCGCCGGCCACGGTCGCGTGCATGCAGCCGGGCCAGCGATTGCTCGAGGTCCCCTGTCAGGCGGGCGAAATCCACGGTCAATGCGGCTCGCCGTCCGACGAGGACATAATCATGGCCGCAGCGCATGTGACGCGAGGCCGAACGCCGCACCGCCTCCCGCAGCCGCCGGCGCACCCGGTTGCGCTCGACCGCGGTGCCGACCTTGCGGGAGACCGTGAAGCCGACGCGCGCGGGGCCTTCGTCGTCGCGCCGGCGCGCCTGGAGCACGAAGGTGGGGGCGGGGATCCGCATTCCCGCTGCAACGGCGAGAAACTCGGCCCGTCGCCTCAGACGGTCCATTAAAAACCTCAGTGTGG
>DATFWC010000390.1:0-2715 GCA_035259885.1 Xanthobacteraceae bacterium | reverse complement strand
CATCTACAAGACCGGCTTCATCCGGCGGAACACGACCGAGATGCACATGGACAAGGTGGAAAGCGTCGAGGTCAAGCAATCCATTCTCGGCCGCCTCCTCGACTACGGCGACGTCGAGATCCGCGGCGTCGGAACCGGCTTCGAGCCGCTGCGCAAAATCGATGCGCCGCTCGACCTGCGCAACCACATCACGGCGGTGTGACACGCAGCATTCGCCTGCATCAAGCTCACGGAAACGACGCCCGCCGCTAGAGCGAGATGACTTTTCTTCGAATCGCCATCTCGCTCTAAGTTATGCTTGGAGCATGATCTTTTCCGAAAACCGGTACCCACTTTTCGGGATCATGCTCTAACGACCAGTGCCGCGCGCGTCGAGATCGACCGCCGGGGGGTCGAGGCCGGGTCCGATCGGCGCAATGGGCATCGGCGCCGGCCGCTCGACTCCGACGGCGCGCAGGAACTCCTGTTCGATGCCGAGGAAGGCCGTGAACTGGTTCCTGGTCACGTCGTACTCAGCGTAATTGATGCCGGACGGGCCGATTGCGACCATCATGGCCTTGGCGACCCATTTGCCGCCGATGTGGACCAGGCCGAGGCCTCCCGATCCGCCGGTATCGGCGTCGCAATCGGTGAAATAGAGGGGAAGCATCCCGGACCAGTTGGGTACCGCGCTGCGCACCGTGCAGCGCTGGCCGATCGGTTCGCGCCCGTCGAACTTTTTCGCGAGGTCCCTGTGGACGCGCGAAATCGCCAGCAGCTCAGTGCCCGGCGCCAGCCAGTCACCTGATGCATCCGCCTCATAGGGCTTGCAGTTCGGTATGGCGGATCTGAGCCGAACCGCGGCCCAGTCGCGCCCCTGGTTCCCGCTCCTGTACGGATTGTTCTCGCGCAGCTGGCGTTCGAACGCGGACGTGACGAGGATCGGTATGCCGGCGCGGCGATCGGCGTAGTTGCGGAACTGGCAGCTTTGCAGGGACGCAAGTCGCTGCCCGGTCTTCGGATCGAAGAAGACGTGGGCCGCGGTCACGATCTGGTTGGCGGAAACGACGCTCGCCGCCGACGCCATTGCCGTCAGGGTTCCGGTGCGCAGGTTCACGGCGCAGACGATGGTGCCGGTGCAGGCCATCGCCTGCCGGAAATCGTCGCGGCCGAAGCCGATGTCTTTGAGACCCGGCACCCTCGACAGCTCGGCGCGGTCGTCGGTCGGCCCGATGATCGCGGCTTGGCGGGCAAAGGCCGGGGCCCGGGCGACGCGCTTGCTCGCCAGCGCGCGGGCCATCGCCTGGTGCGCGACCAGCCAAGCCAGGATTGCGATTGCTCCAGCCAAGGACAGGCGCAGCCTGCGCCAGATTCGCACCGTCGCTCCCCCATGCCCGCCCGGATGCCGCTATATTGCGGCCGGCGACAGCGGATCACAATCATCGGACGAAGCGAACGTGAAGACGACCCAGCTCGGCAAGCCCACCCGCCTTCCGGCCTCGCCCGCCGAAGCCAAGCTCGACCGCGTGGCCAATCCGCATCGCGACACGAACTATGTGGCGCGCTTCACCATGCCGGAGTTCACGCTGATGTGTCCTGTTACCGGCCAGCCCGACTTCGCCATCCTGGTGATCGACTACGTGCCGAACCGCTGGCTGGTCGAGTCGAAGTCGCTGAAGCTCTACCTCAACAGTTTCCGCAACCACGGCGCTTTCCACGAGGACTGCACGGTCAGGATCGGCAAGACCCTGGTCGCCCTGCTGAAACCCCGCTGGCTGCGCATCGGCGGCTATTTCTTCCCGCGCGGCGGCATGCCGATCGACGTGTTCTGGCAGGCCGGCCGCCTGCCGGCCGGGGTGTGGGCGCCGAACCAGGGCGTTCCGCCCTATCGCGGCCGCGGCTGAAGCGGGCGCCCGGCCGCGTCGCTACTGCCACCTAGCCGCGCTGAAATTTTATGTCTCTGGAACTCGGGGGCTTTTTTCCCCCTGATCATCAACAGGCGACCAACGAGGCCGCCGATGGTCTACAATCCAGCGTGGCCAGGTGCGGACGCGCCGAGACGGCGCACGCTGGCGGGCGCGCCCAGCGTCGACCGCACCGGTTGAACTCGGGAGATGAGCCGCTCATGTGCAGATGGATCGCATATCGCGGAGACTCGATCGCGCTCGAACACTACGTGACGGAGCCGCAGCATTCGCTGGTGTCGCAGAGCATCCGGGCGCTGGAATCGACGGCGGGCACCAACGGCGACGGGTTCGGCCTGGGATGGTACGGCGACCATCCCGAGCCCGGCCTCTACCGAGAAATCCGGCCGGCGTGGTCCGACGAGAACCTGCGCTACCTCTGCCGCCACATCCGCTCGCGCCTGTTCTTCGCCCATGTACGGGCGGCGACCGGCACGCCGGTCACGCGGCCGAACTGCCACCCATTCGCGAGCGCCGGCTGGATCTTCATGCACAACGGATTCGTCGGCAGCTGGAGCCGGTGGCGGCGCCAGGTGGAGGGGCTCATTCCCGACGAGTTCTACCCCGCGCGCGCCGGCACGACGGATTCCGAGGCGGTCTTTCTCGCCATCATGGGGGCCGGGGCCAGGCAGGATCCGGTGGGGGCGACGGCCCGCATCCTGCGGGAACTGACGCGGCTGATGAATCAGGGCGGCCGCCAGGAGAAGCTGCGTTTCACCGCCGCGCTGGCCAACGGCCATGACCTCTACGCCTTCCGTTATGCCGTGAACGA
>DATFWC010000389.1:0-3565 GCA_035259885.1 Xanthobacteraceae bacterium | reverse complement strand
CCCGCCGCGCGGCGCCCATCCGCTGGCCGAGCGTGCGCAACCGCGCCAAGCCCGCCAAGCCCAGCAGGGGCGACAGGGAGTTGGGCAATCACCGGCGCAACCGCCGCAGCCGCGCCAGACGGTCGGACAATCAGAGCCGGCGCGCGCGCTCGATCGCCGACAGCAGCGCCAGCTTCGTGCGCAGGAGCAAAAGCAGATCCGTGACCTGCGCGCGCAGCAGCGGCAGGAGCGGCTGCAGCAAGGGCACCTCGGCCCTGCGCAGCAACGCCAGTTGCGCGCCCAGGAGCGGCAGCAATTGCAGAACTTGCGCGCCGAGCAGCAGCGGCAGCGCCTGGGTGCGGTGCCGACGTCGCGTGCCGGGCGCGTGAGCGCGGAGGCGGCGAGACAGGGCCGCTTCGCGGCGCCGTTCCAGAGCCGGGCCGCGTCGTCGCAGGCGCGCCCTGAACGGATCGCCCCGCGGCTGGCATGGCGCCGCGGCCACCCGGCCTCATTCGTGGCCTGGGCCGGCCCGGTGTTCTGGCCTTACGCCTACAACGACCTGTTCTACTACGCGTTCTGGCCCAGTGCCTATGACGACGGCTATTGGGCCTATGCCTACGACGACTTCATCGACGCCATGTTCTGGGACTATGGCAGCCAGGATGGGGCTTACGCCTACGCCGATTCGCAGATCGGCGGAACGCCGCGCCGCTCCGCCGCTCGCCATCGGTCGGCCGCGCGCACCGGCGTGCAGCCATGCGACGCCGACAGCATCACGGCTTGGCCGTTCGACGAGATCGGCGCCGCGCTGCGCCCGAGCAACGACCAGCAGGCGCTGCTTGCCGGACTGAAGGATGCCGCCGCACAGGCGGCGGCGACGTTCAAGGCATCCTGTCCGAGCGAATTCTCGCTGACGCCGACCGGGCGTCTGCAGGCGATGATCGCGCGGCTGGAGGCGACGCGCGAAGCGTTGCGCCGCGTGCAGCCGGCGCTCGCCCGCTTCTACGATTCGCTGAGCGACGAGCAGAAGGCGCGGTTCAATGCGATCGGACCGCGCGTCGCCGCCGCCCGAGCCCGCACGGAGGGCGCTGCGCCGGGCAATGGCGACACGGCGAGTTGCGGCGGGCCGAAACCCGGCCTCACCAATCTTCCCATCGAGCGGATCGAAGATGCAGTGCGGCCGAACGACCAGCAGCAACGGGCGCTCGATCGGCTGAGCAAGGCAACTGAGAAGGCCGTGGCGATTCTGCAGGACGCCTGTCCCGACGACATTCCGCAGACGCCGGTCGGCCGGCTCAAGGCGATGGAGAAGCGGGTCGACGCAATGCTGCAGGCGGCGAGGACCGTGCAGCCCGCGCTGCAGGACTTCTACGCGTCGCTTGGCAACGAGCAGAAGGCGCGATTCAACACGCTCGGACGCGAGACGGCGCGCCGCGGCTGACCGCCGAAAGCTCCGTAGGGGGGCAAATTCGAACGGCGAAGCGTTGATGGTGGGCAACGGCGCCATGGCGAATTTGCCCACCATCAATGCCGAGATTCGCGCCTCTTGCCCGCCCTACGGGACGGTCACCCCAACGCCTTGATGCCGGCCTGGGCGACCTGCTCGTCCTCGTGCGACTGCACGCCGGACACGCCAATCGCGCCCACGCATTCGTTCTCGTGCATGATCGGCAGGCCGCCCTGGATCAGGATGCCGGCGGGAAAGCCGACGAAAGCCGGACGTTCCTTGACGCGCTCCTCGAAAAACTTGCTCGGCCGCTTGGTGAGTGCGGAGGTACGCGCCTTGCCGAACGACACTTCGGCCGAGATCGGGGGCGCGCCGTCCATGCGCTCGAAGCCGAGCAGGAAGCCGGAATCGTCGACGATCGTCACCGACACGTTCCAATTGTTCTTGTCCGCCTCGGCCATGCAGGCGGCCATCATCTTCTTCACGTCGGCCAACGTGAGGCACGGTTTGCTGCGCATGTCTCATTCCCCTGGATCGTCATGAAAAGGGCAGGGGGACAGGCTATCCCGAACGGCAGGGCAATTTCAAAGGAGAGCGTGGGTTTGCCGGTACCATCGCCCTGCACGCGATCCACATGACGTGGTCCGGCCGAACGCACGGCACGGGACCAGGGGCCGTAGACAGAATGCGGTCGTCCAAAATACGTTTGTGATTTGCGAGTCGCCGGGGCCTACATGAACCTGATCCGCCTGTACGTCCGCGTGCTCCAACTGCTCGGCCCTGAGCGCAAGCTGGGCTGGATGCTGGCGGCCGGCAATCTCGCGCTGGCCGCGGCGCAGTTCGCCGAGCCCGTGCTGTTCGGCAAGGTCATCGACACCCTGGCCGGCGCCCAGGCGCGGGGCGAGCCGCCGTCGTGGGACGCTCTCCTGACCCTGCTGGCGGCGTGGGTCGGCTTCGGCCTCTTCACCATCGTGTGCGGCACGCTGGTCGCGCTCAATGCCGATCGCCTGTCGCACCGCCGCCGCCTGGCGGTGCTCACGGACTATTTCGAGCACGTGCTGCAGCTCCCGCAGTCCTATCACGGCGCCACCCATTCGGGGCGCCTGCTCAAGGTGATGCTGGCCGGCACCGACGTGCTGTGGGGCCTGTGGCTGGCGTTCTTCCGCGATCACTTCGTGGGCTTCGTATCGCTCATCGTGCTGCTGCCGCTGTCGCTGTTCCTCAACTGGCGCCTGGCGCTGCTGCTGATCCTGCTGTGTCCGCTGTTCGCCATTCTGATGGCGGTGGTGCTGAAACGAACGGAGACGATGCAGAGTTCGGTCGAGGAGCATTACACCAGCATGGCGGAACGCGCGACCGACACGCTGGGCAACATCGCGCTCGTGCAGAGCTTCGCCCGCATCGAGGCGGAGGTCACGGCGCTGCGGCACGTGGTCGGCCGCCTGCTCGGGGCGCAGATGCCGGTTCTGGCGTGGTGGGCGCTGCTCACCGTGCTGACGCGCGCGGCGACGACGCTGGCGGTCCTCTCCATCATCGTCTTCGGGACCTGGCTCTACAGCCAGCATCAGGCGACGATCGGCCAGATCGTCACGTTCATGAGCATCGCCACCATGATTATCGCGCGGCTGGAGATGGCGGTCGGCTTCAGCAACCGGGTGTTCACCGATGCGCCGCGCCTGGCCGACTTCTTCGCGGTGCTGGACACGGTGCCGGCGCTGCGCGACCGGCCGCATGCCACCGATCCCGGCCGCCTTTTCGGGCTGGTCGAGTTCCAGGACGTGTCGTTCTCCTATGACGCCAAGCGGCCGGCCGTCACCGATCTCAACTTCACCGCCCTGCCGGGCCAGACCATTGCCCTGGTCGGGCCGACCGGCGCCGGCAAATCGACCGCGCTGGCGCTGCTGCACCGCGCCTTCGATCCGCAGAGCGGCGTGATCAAGATCGACGGGGTGGACATCCGCGACATGAAGCTTGCCGCGCTCCGCCGCAACATCGGCGTCGTGTTCCAGGAGTCGCTGCTATTCAACCGCTCGATCGCCGACAATCTCTACGTCGGCAAGCCCGACGCCACCGCGCCGGAGATGCGCGACGAGGCGGCGCGCGCCCAGGCGCTGGAATTCATCGAGCGCAACCCGGAGG
>DATFWC010000388.1:0-2820 GCA_035259885.1 Xanthobacteraceae bacterium | reverse complement strand
GCCTTGATCTCCACGTTGCGTACGACGCACTGGCGGCCGCGCACGTCGGCGAGCTTGACGTCGTAGCGGCCGGGCTCGACGCCGGTGATGCGCAGGCGCTCGTCGTGATCGACCTCGCCGTCACGGTCGTTCTTGCACTGGTCGGGGCCCCACTGGTCCTTGCCGGCCGGCGACAGATAAAGCTGCTTCACGGTGTTGGCCGTCAGGTTCCAGAAGCGGATGCCGCGGCGATCCTGCGCGTCGGCCGCCACGGAGGCGGACAGCAGGGCAAGCACGACGAGCAGCGACTTCGGCATGCGGCATCACTCCCGGACGGCGCGCTGCAGGTTCTGCGCCTTGTCGAGATTCTTGGCTTGCGCGAGCCCGTTTGGCGCGATGAGCTTCGCCGACACCAGGTCGGCGTCGAGAAAATCCGCGCCGGCGACGGTGGCGCCGGTGAGGTCGGCGCCGCCGAGGGTGGCGCCCCTGAGCGAGGCGCCGGTCAGGTCGGCTCCCTTGAGCGACGCGAACTCGAGGTCGGTGCGCGACAGGTCGGCGTCGCGCAGATCGGCCCCCGTGAGGTTGGCCGAGCGCAGGATCGCGCGCATCAGCCCCATGGACTGGTTGCGCATGTCGGCGCCGAGCTTGGCGCCCGCCAGCGACGCGCCGGCCAGGCTGGCATTGGTGAGGTCGGCGGCGACGCGCGCGCCGGACAGATCGGCGCCGTCGAGCCTGGCGCGCTGCATCTGCGCGGCGAACAGGCTGGCGCCCTTGAGATTGGCGCCCGACAGATCGGCCTCGAGCAGCCAGGCCTGGTCGAGGATCGTGCGCTCGAGCTTGGCGCCCGCCAGCTTAGCCTTGTTGAGCCGCGCGGCGCGCAGCACCGCGCCGGACAGATCGAGGCCGGAGAGATCGAGGCCCGACAGTTTCTTGCCGGTGAAGTCGGCCGGCTGGTCTTGGGTCGCCGCGGCGAGCATCCGCTCGACGTCGGCCCGCGTCATCTCGGCCGCCACCATGTCGGGGGAGCCGAGGTCGACATGCCGCATCATGTCCTGCGCCAGCGCGGCCCGACCGAGGCCGCAGAGCGCAAGCGCGACGGTCCATACGATGACCGATCTCATGGCTCGCTCCCGGCGCCAGAGCATGATCCCGAAAAGTGGATACCGGTTTTCGGAAAAGATCATGCTCCAAGCGTAAGTTAGGCGGCCGCCGCCAGCCGGCTGGCAATGGTCGCCTTGATCGACGCCACGGCATCGTCGGTACGGCTGGCCCGCGGAGTCAAGATCGGCATTTCCGCCACGATGCGGGCAGGCCGTGGCGACAGCAGCAGCACCCGATCGGCCAGGCGCACCGCCTCGTCGATGTCGTGGGTCACCAGCAGCGTCGTCATCGCGTGCCGCTCGACCAGCAGCGCCAGCTCGGCGCGCAGGCGCTGCGCCAGCGCGTTGTCGAGCGAGACGAACGGCTCGTCGAGCAGCAGCAGCTCGGGCTTGACCGCGAAGGCACGGGCGAGCGCGACGCGGCGCGCCAGCCCGAGCGACAGCTCGCCCGGATAGTGCGCGCGATGCGCCGTCAGGCCGAGCACGTCGAACAGCGCCGTCAGCGCGGCCTCATCGACGTCCGGCGCCACCAGGCGCACGTTGTCGGTCACGGTGCGCCACGGCAGCAGCCGCGGCTCCTGGAATACCATCCCGAGCTTGCCGTCGGGCGGTCGCCGCAGCGTTCCCTCGTAGTTGCGGTCGAGGCCGGCGATGATGCGCAGCATCGTGGTCTTGCCGCAGCCGGACGGGCCGACCAGCGTGCACACCTCGCCGGGCGCGAGCGCAAAGGCGATGTCGCGCAGCACCTCGAGGCTCTGCCCGGAGGCCGCTTGATAGGCTTTCCGTCCGATATGGACGTCAAGCAGGGCGGACTCGCCAGCGGGACGCGCGTCGTTCAAAGGGCTGCACCAGCAGGATTTCGATAAGCAGGATCACGGCAACGAAGGCGAGCGCATAGGCCAGGATAAGCGTGACGTCGAACAGTTGGAACGCCACGCCGATTTCGAAGCCGACGCCGTTCGGCCGCCCGAGCAGTTCGACGATCAGCACGATCTTCCACACCAGCGCCAGGCCCGAGCGTGCAGCCGCCGCCACGTACGGCGCCAGCTGCGGGATCACCACGTGGCGCAAGGCTTTCCAGCGTCCGATCGCGAACACACGGGCGACGTCGTCGAGCGCCGGATCGAGGGCGCGGGCGCCTTCGCGGATCACCACAATGGCGTTCGGCACCTTGTTGATGGCCACCGCCAGGATGGCGGCGATCTCGGTCAGGCCGCCCCAGATATAGGCCAGCACGATGATGACCAGCGCCGGCAGGTTGAGCAGCACGACCAGCCAGGGATCGCCGAGCCGATCCGCGAGCGACACGCGCCCCATGAGAAATCCGATGGCGCCGCCGACCGTCATGGCCAGCATGAAGGCGAGAACCACGCGCGCCAGCGTCGCGCCGAGATGCAGGAAGAGGTCGCCCGATCGAGCCTCGACAGCCAGCGCCGCCGCCACCGTCAGCGGGCCGGGCAGCATCCGCTCGCCAGCGATCCACGATGCGACAAACCACGTGCCAATGAACAGCGCCAGGGACAGGAAGCGGACCATTCAACTCCCCGACCGCGCACGGAAGAACGTCTTGGGATCGAGCGCGACCGCGTTGCCGACGAGATCGCGGCCGCCCTGGGCGGCGAGCACGCGGAACAGCGTGCGGGCATCGGCCTCCTCGGCATCGACCGGCCGGCGCGGAATGCCCTCGCGATAGCGGTCGCGGTACGCCGCCAGCGCCGCCGCATCGCCCGCGCCCGTCAGC
>DATFWC010000387.1:0-19996 GCA_035259885.1 Xanthobacteraceae bacterium | reverse complement strand
TGGAGATCGGCACCGGCCATTCCGTCGCCGAGGCCGGCAACCAGCGCGCCCAGCCGCGCGCTCGCTTCGGCGAACCTGCCTTCGCTACGCCACAGGGCGGTCAGGGCATTGGTCGCGCGCAGCTGCCAGAGCCGGGCGCCTTGCCGCGTGGCCACGGCGATCGCCTGTTCGTAACAGAGCTCGGCCGCGCGAGAATCGCCGCGTTCGCGCAGCAGATCCCCCTTGAAACGGTGCAGCTCGGCCTCGTACCAGCGCCCGCTGGTGCTGCCGATCTTGGCGAGGACCTCATCGACCTGTTCCCGCGCTTCGCCCATGTGTCCCGCCTTGGCCAGCGCGCAAGCCAGCAGATAGTGCGCGAATTGCACCCAGATCAGCGTATCGGTCGCCTCCAGGGCGGCGACGCTGCGCCGAAGTTCCGGAAGCGCCTGCTCGATCTCGCCGCGGTCGAGTTGGGCCCAGCCGCGCAGCATCAGCCCCCCGGCGGACCACAGGGGAAATCCATACTCGGCGGACAACGTGATGGTGCGCTCGGCAATCGGGTAGGCGGCGTCCGGCTGGCGGCAGATCAGGTATGCCCCGGCGAGAAACGGCAGCACGTAGCAGATGCTGTGCGGATGGCGCAGGCGTTCGGCATGCGCCAGGGCGGCGCGCCCATGCGCCAATCCGCCGCTCATGTCGCCGAGCAGGACCGACGTGAGCGCAAGGTAGATCTGCGCCGTCGCCTTGAAATCCTGCGAAAACACCCGCGCCAGCGGAGCGTGACGGTCCATGTCGTACAAGGCCAGCGCGTCCCGCAGATGATCGCGCGCGCCGGGGAGCTCTCCAAGCACGAACAGCGACATGCCGAGAGCACGGTGCCCCATCAACTTGGGAGTAGGGTCGTCCTGGCGCAGCGCCTGCGCCAACAGGTCCTCGGCCAGATCGCGGCATTGCTCGAACTCGGCGCGCATGAGGTGGACGCCGATCACCCCGCTGAGCACGCCAAAAGTCTGCGGCGACCCGGCGAACTTCTGACACAGCTCCAGCGCGCGCTTGAACGCACGGCTGGTTTCCGCGGCGCCAAAGCCCCTGGCCGCGATGTAGGCGCTGCCCAGCGCGTGCTGAATCTGCAACTCCAGCCCGTCGCGGTGCAGGCCCGGCGGCAGGTCGGAGAGCAGTTTCAGGGCGATCTGAAAATGCGTCGTCGCCTCGACGAAGGCCGAGCGCATGCTGGCCTGCCGACCCGCCTCCAGCCAGTGATGGATCGCCAGCTCGATCTTGCCGGCCTGGGTATAGTGGTGGGCGACGACTTCGGGCGGCGCCTCGACAATTTCGCCGGATTGGCCGCGCAGCGCCTCGGCGATCCGCAGGTGCAGCTCGCGCCGTTCATCGCGCAGCATGCTGGCGTAGGCTTCGTCCTGAACGAGCGCATGCTTGAACGTGTAAGCCTCGACGTCGGCATGCCCGCTGCGGAACAGAAGACCGAATTCGAGCAGCCGGTCGATCGCCCTGCGCACGTCCTGCCGGGACAGAGGAACGACGGCTTCCAGCAGCTCGAGAGAAAATTCCCGTCCGATCACCGCCGCGGCCTGTGCGGCCGTCTTCATCGGCATCGTCTGATCCAGGCGCGCCATCAGCGAATCATGCAGGGTATCGGGCACCGTGACCGTGGCCGGCAGATCAAGGACTTCGTCGTTCGACCTGCCGGCCTCGAGCATGGCCTTGGTCATTTCTTCGATGAACAGGGGCACGCCGTCGGTCTTGGCGACGATCTGCTCCTTCAATGTCGGGACGAGGCTCTCGTCGTCGGCCAGCGATTCGACCATGGCGGCGACGTCGCTCGGATCCAGGCGGTTGATGGTCAGCGAGCCGATGTGGCGTTGAGCCGGCCATGGCGGAGTGAATTCGGGACGAGACAGGAGGATCACAAGCATGCGCCAGGCCGGAACGCGATCCAGGATCCGCTCGACCAGCTCGAGCGACGTCGGATCGATCCAATGCACGTCCTCGAAGACGAACAGGACCGGTTTCTCATCGCTGCGGGCCTTGAGCAGGCTGAGCAGAGCGTTGAACGTTCGGTTCTTCTGCTGCTGCGGTGTGAGCTCCAGCGGCGGATAGCGATCATCCAGCGGAATCGACAGCAAGGCGGCGAGCAGCGGGACGATCGACCTGGCCTGATCCGGCAATAGCCGGCCCACCAGCTCCTCCAACCGATGCAGCCGTTCAGCGGCGGGCATCTCGCGCGTCAGGCCGGCCAGATCCTCCAAATGCCGGATGATCGGGTACCAGGCGCTTGTCGTGTGCAGCGACGAGCATTGAGCGCACAGCGAGCAATGCTCGTCGGCGCCCAAGGCATCGCGCAGCGAGACCATCAGCCGGGACTTGCCGATCCCGGCCTCGCCGGAAATCACCATGGCCTGTCCGTTGCCTTGCTTGACCTGGTCGAACTGCTTGCGCAGCAGGGCAAGCTCTGCCGTGCGGTCGACCAGCGGCGTCAGATGCGAAGAGCGGCGCGCCTCGAAACGGTTGAACACCGAGCCCGGCCGCAGCACGCGCCAGACGCGCACCGGGTGCTCGAGACCGGCAATGGTGTGATCTCCGTGGTCCTCGAACTCGAATAGCCCGCCGAGCAGCTCGCGCGTGGCCGGCGCCACCAGGATCTGGTTCGGTCTTGCCAGCTGCTGCAGGCGCGACGCCAGGTTCGGCGCTTCGCCCACCAACGCGAAGTCGCGTGTCTGGCCGTCCTCGATGAGATCGCCGACCACGACGCGGCCGGATGCGATCCCGATGCGGACATCGATGCGATGCGATGCTTGGACATTCGATGCGGCGAGCGACTGGATAATCTGGAGCGCAGCATTGACGGCGCGCTCGGCATCGTCTTCGTGCGCGATCGGGAAGCCGAAATAGGCGAGCACGCCGTCGCCCATCAGGCGCGCGATGCGGCCGCCATAGCGCTGGATGGATTCATCGCAGCAGTGCTGGAACTGATGGAGAATGTCGCGCAGGTCTTCCGGGTCGAGGCGGGTGGCCAGAGCCGTAGAGCCCACCACGTCGCAGAACAGCACGGTCAGATGCCGCCGCTCGGCCCGCACCTGCGCGGCGGTCGACATCTGTGTTCCGCCGCCGAGCCGTGGTGCCTGCGCCAATGCCGCGCGATGCTCGGCGATCGCCTTGACCAGCCTCTTGCGATGTCCGAGAGCGATGCCCATCCGCTCGAGGTCCTCTTCGTCGAGACTCGGCAGAATCTCGCGGTCGACGCCGTTTCTGACGAACAGATCGGCGTACTGACCGAGGCCGACATTTTCGAGCCACTGCTGCAGATCTGTCACTGCGCCATAGCGGTATGCCGCCACCCCCTGAGTGATTGGCGATCGGCACGCCGGCAAGCGGGAAAGACGTGGCTGTTCTGGCGCCTGCCCGGGATCGATTGCTTTTTTCGATTATAGGGCAGGACCGATGCTGATCAAGTTATGGACGCTGCGACATTTTCCTGCAATTACAAATAGAATGTACACGGTGCCCCGCCCGGCGCGACGCGCTCATGCGTGGCGCGCCTTTCGCCGCTGCTCCGCTTTTGCGTCGGCGATGATCACGTCGCTGGCTTTCTCGGCGATCATGTACACGGCGCTCAGGATGAACAGCCCGGGGATTTTGGGAAACACCGAGGCATCGACAACGCGCAAACCGGTGACGCCGCGCACCCTGAACCGGCTGTCGAGTACGGCGGACGGATCGTCGTCGGCGCCGATCTTGCACGTGCCGCAGGCGTGATGACCCCAGGCGCTGTCCTTGATGAACTGCCTCATTTCCGCCCGCGACCGGCATTGCGGGCCCGGGATTTCCTCGTCGAAAAGACTGGCGGTGCGCTGCGCGATCCTTCGCACGAACTCCACCCCGGCCGCGATCGCGTCGAGGTCGTCGCCGCGCGTGTCGTTGCCCTCGTCGAAATACATGAAATTGATGTTCGGCGGTTGGCACGGATCGGATGACCTGAGGCGGATCCAGCCGGCCGTGTTTTTGGTATGTCCCTTCAGAATGGCCCACGTGAAGTAGTTCTTGCCCCGGCAGCGCTCGCTGTAGCGCGGCCGATAGCCGGCGAAGTAGCCCGGGATGGCGAACAGGTACAGATCGGGCTCGGCCTGGCAATGGCTCGACCGCTTGATCATGGCAATCAGCGCGCCATTGCTGGCATAGAGACCGTGGCCGTTGCGCCATTCGGCGAACTCGCGATCCATTTCGCTGAACGTCGCATGCTTCAGGCACTCGAAATCGGCTTTCATCTTGTGAACGACGCCGATCTCATAACGATCCTGCAGGTTCCTGCCCACGCCGGGCAGATCGGCTTCGACCTTGATCTGGTGCCGCTCGAGGTGACGTTTCGGGCCGATGCCCGACAGCATCAGGAGCTGCGGCGTGTTGAAGGTCCCGCCGGCCAGGATGACCTCGTACCTTGCGCGGACGGTCCGGCGCCGCGCCCCGGCAGTCCGGTCGGCGTGAATGGGATCGGCGCGATAGAGACGGGCCCCGTCGATGAATTCGACTCCGACTGCGCGCTTGTCTTCGATGTGCACCCTGGTCACCAGCGCATGCAGCTTGACCGTAAGGTTTTGCGGCCTGGCGCGCATCGTCTCGCGAAGAAGCTCGCGGGTACCGGTCCGGCGCCCATTGCGGGTCGTCATCGGTGACAGGATCAGACCCTCGCGGCCGTTCTTCACCCAATCCCATGCATTGGGATCGAAGAAGTTGCCAACCCAGCTCCAGAATTGATCCCACAGTGCCTGGACGGTTCTTGCGTAGGCCGCATATGACGTCTGCGCTGCGGCAAGCACCAGTCTCACCAGCACGGAATCGCGCAGGAGCAATGTCGGATCGGCGCGCGATGTGGTCAGCCAGCCATCGAATCCGTGCCGCGCCCAATTGAGCCAGCGGCTCCACGGAGGTTTGGCGTACTCGCAGCGCTCCAGGCGCTGGAAATAACGGCGCATGCGCCGTGGACCCCATGACCGATCGCCGGTGATCCTGCGAATGTGCTCCCAATCGCTGTTGTGCGGATAGATGAACACCATGGCATTGTGGGCGGTGCATCCGCCCAGCGTTCCGGCGCGCGGATAGAAAATGCCCGTTCGCTCGGCCTTGTCGACTTCCACGCCCTCGAGAAAAATCGGGTGACGCAGCTCTCCGGTGAATTCATCGGGCACGAAGCTCGTCCGATGGCCGCGCCGCCGCACCCGGCGAGAATAATGCTCGACGTAGAATTTCCACGACAGATCGTTGTCCTCGCTGGCCAGCGGATGGAACGCCGGAACCTGATAGGTGAGCGGCTCCGCGGCGCCGCCCGCTTCGAGGACGAGCACGCGGAAGCCGGCCTTGGCCAGATTTGCCGCCACCGGACCGCCGCCGCCGCCCGAACCGACGACAATGAAGTCATAGACGCTGTCGATCTGGTCGGCGAAGGGGTTGGGTTCCGCCCACGGGGGCGTCTGTTCACCGGCTGGAGCCACGTTCATCACGGTCCTCCGCACAGGTTTCCATTCGCCAGGATGGACCGTCCGGGCGCCGTGCACGCGAGGGGACCTCATGCGGCGCGGCGCGATGCAAGTCCACTCAATGGGATACGCGCGGCTTGAACCGTCCCACCAACCTGACGGGGCGAATAGTCCCGCAATTCTCTCTCGCGGCGTGTGAAGTGCTTCACTCCGCCCTTTGACTTCTCGTCGCGGCTTGCGGGCATGCCCGCGGCCGGCCAATCCGGCCGCAGGCGGCGGGCGCCGTCACAGCACTTCGCGCACAAAGCGGCGGTTGAGCATGCGATAGAATGGCACCGGCAAGTCGTGGTCGAGCCCGGCGGCGCTGCGCGCTTCCAGCTCCTGGAGCGCGACCTTGGTGATGGTCGGCATTTCCAGTCGCTCGACTTCGGTGATCGGCAGCCACACCAGCTCCACCAGCTCGGCATCGGGGCCGACCACGCCCTCCACGCGGTGCGCGATGGCCGTGGCGTCGGCGGCGAAGAAGCGGGTGTCGAAGCGGCGCGGGCGGCCGGGCGGCGTCAGCGCGCGCGCGACAAAATGGATCGACGCCAGATCCGGGTAGACACCGGCCCGCTCAAACAGCGTGGCGCGCTGGCCCGGCGCCCTACGCTCGCCGTCCTGCCGGCGGCCGATCAGCAGGCCCGTCTCCTCGAACGTTTCGCGGATCGCGGCCAGCGCGAACGCACGCGCCTTGGCCGGGCTCGGATGACGCACGCGCTTGAGCAGGCGCGCCTCCACGGCCGCGTCCAGCGGCGTGGCCACCGGCATGCGGGCGTCGCCGCGCTCGACACGCCCGCCCGGGAACACGAAGCGGCCGGGCAGGAATTTGTGGCCGGCATGGCGGCGGCCCAGCAGCACCTTTGGCACCGGCTCGGAACGATCGATCAGGATCAGGGTCGCGGCGTCGCGCCAGCGCTGGTTGGGGTGAGTCTGGTTGCGCTCGACGCGCGTCAGCCACTGGGCGAGCTCGTGCTGCTTGGGATCGAGGTCGTTGGCCATCGTCAGCCCCTGCGCCGCCGGGGCAGCTTTTTTTGCCGGCGCGGCGCTTGCGCGCGGCGCCGCGGTTCGTGACGGCCTTCGGAGACGAGCTCGAAGCGCAGCGCGCCGGCCACCGGCGCCGCTTCGACAAGCCGCACCGTCACGGCATCGCCAAGGCGATAGGTCAACCCGGTGTCAGCGCCCACCAGGGCATGCCGGTCCTCATGGTAGCGAAAATACTCGGCGCCGATGGTGCGCAGCGGAACGAGGCCATCGGCGCCGGTCTCGTCGAGCTTCACGAACAGGCCGGCGCGGGTGACGCCTGAGATGTGCCCGGAGAAGATGGCGCCGATGCGGTCGACAAGGAACTGGGCGATCAGGCGATCGGCGGTCTCGCGCTCGGCCGTCATGGCCCGCCGCTCGGCGGCCGAAATCCGCGCCGCGATCTCGCGCAGCGAATTCAAGTCTTCGCCGTCCGGCAGGCCGCCCGGGCCGAGCTTGAGCGCGCGAATGATGGCGCGATGCACGACCAGATCGGCATGGCGGCGGATCGGCGAGGTGAAATGGGCGTAGCGCCGCAGCGCCAGGCCGAAATGGCCGTAGTTTTCGGCCGCATATTCGGCCTGTGCCTGGGTGCGCAGCACGATCTCGTTCACCAGCCTCTCATGCTCCGTGCCCTTGACGCGCTCGAGGATGCGGTTGAACTGCGCCGGCCGAAGCGCGCCGGCCTTGGGCAACGAGATATCGATCGAGGCGAGAAACTCGCGCAAGGCTTGGAGCTTTTCCGGGCTCGGCTCGTCGTGGACGCGATAGATGAAGGGAATCTTGGCGCGTTCGAGGGTCTCGGCCGCCGCCACGTTGGCCAGGATCATGAACTCCTCGATCAGGCGGTGGGCGTCGAGCCGGGGCGGCGTGACCACGCGGTCGACGGTGCCGTCGGGCTTGAGCAGAATTTTGCGTTCGGGAAGATCGAGGTCGAGCGGGCCGCGCGCCTCGCGCGCTGCCGCCAGCGCCCGGTAGGCCGCGTAAAGCGGCGTGACAGCCGGCATGAGAGCTTTGGCCGCGTCGCCGCCACGGCCGTCGACCGCATCCTGCACCTGCGCATAGTGCAGGCGCGCGGGCGAGCGCATCAGGACGCGATGAAACGTGTGGCTGCGCTTGCGTCCGTCGGCGCCCACCACCATGCGCACCGCGAGGGCAGGCCGCTCCTCGCGCTCGCGCAGCGAGCACAGGTCGTTGGAGATGCGCTCGGGCAGCATGGGCACGACGCGGTCGGGAAAATACACCGAGTTGCCGCGCTCCAGCGCCTCGCGGTCGAGGGCGGAGCCGGGCCGCACGTAGTGCGCCACGTCGGCGATCGCCACATGGATGATGTGGCCGCCCGGATTGCCCGGATTGGGGTCGGGGGCGGCATGGACCGCGTCGTCGTGGTCCTTGGCGTCGACCGGGTCGATGGTGACGAGCGGCAGTTGGCGCCAATCCTCGCGGGCGTCGAGGGCGGCCGGGCGAGCGGCTTCGGCCTCGGCCAGGGCCTCGCGCCTGAACACGTGCGGAATGCCGTGCGCATGGATCGCGATCATGCTCACGGCGCGTTCGGATTTCAGCGAGCCCAGCCGCTCCTTGACACGGCCGGTGGCGAGCCCGACGCGGCCTTGCCGCGTCACCTCGGCGGCGATGAGATCGCCGTCCTGCGCGTCGGCGGTCGCCCCGGGCGGGATTGCGAGCTCGCGCTGCTTCTTGTCGATGGGCGCAAGCCGCCCGCCGCCGCCCGGCAGCGGGCGGAAGATACCGAGCACGCGCTGCTTGGCACGATCGATGATCTTGATGACCCGCCCGCTGTGGCGGATCTCCTCATCGTCGTCGCCGATCTCCTGGATGCGCAGCAGCGCACGATCGTTCACGCCGGCGACTTCGCTCGGCCGGCCGCGCCGCGGCGCGCTCACCCGGATCTTCGGCGCCGGCCCGTGCGCGTCCTCGTCCCATTCGGTCGGCACCGCGATGAGTTCGCCGTCGGCGTCGCGGCCGGTAATGTCGGCGAGCACGACCGACGGCAGGTGGCCGGCATGATGCAGCTTGCCGCGGCGGCGCTCGAGCCGGCCCTCGTCCGCCAGCTCGCGCAGCATGCGCTTGAGCGTGATGCGGTCGCCGCTCTTGATCCCGAAGGCGCGCGCGATCTCGCGCTTGCCCGCCTTGCCGGCGTGCTGGCCGATGAAGGCGAGGAGATCTTCCTTGGACGGGAGGGGCGGTGGTTTGCGCTGCTGCTTCGGCAAGGTGGTATCCTGAACTGGCGTGGATCGGCATTAACCCTAAATTAGCGCTGTCACGGCTTCCCGGATGTCGCCGCTAAACGGTTGCAATTTCGATCAGATATTCATGCATTCAACGGTCCGGCAGGGGGTGCTGGTTCTATCTTTGCCTGTGTGGTGTAATCCGCAGTTGTGGACGGCATCGAGCATGTTGCGGCCGTATATCGGAATCGTCCTAGGAACGCTGCTGGGCGGGTGCTCGAGCACGTTCTTTTTTCTTCCCGACAACACGGGGTCGCTGGATCACGGTCAGGGTCCGGTCGACTACCAGGTCCTGGTGGCCAACGATCTGCGCCAGCTTAAAAAAGGCGAATCGGCGGGATCATTCGAGATTTCGCCGCTGCGCCGGACCCAGCTGACCCAGCCCGGGGACTGGTTTGCCTGCGTACGAACGAACGTTCAAGACCGGCCGGCCCACATTGCCGTATTCATGCGTGACGGCCGGGTGATCGACCGGCGCCAAGCCGTGGTGATCGACGGCTGCGCCCAGGAGCAGTTTCAGCCCTTGCCCAGGGTGGACGCGTCCGCGCCAAAGATTGATGACGCGTCGGCACGGAAGCACGCGCCCGCGCCACGCGCGGAAGCGCCCGCGCCGCGCGCCCAAGCCCCCGGGCCAGGGGCGCCAGACCCTGCACCACCCGCCCAAGCCCCCGGGCCAGGGGCGCCAGAGCCTGCACCAGCCGCGCAAGATCCCACGTCCTGGGTGCAAGAGCCTCCCGAACGGATTCACTAGTCATTGTCGGGCCCATTGCGGACCGGCCGGCTGGCCAGGCGCCAGCCGAGATCCTGGCATATCATGGCTTGTTCCACGCCATAGTGCCGGGGGCTGACATGTTGATGACGGGCCAGGATTATCTCGACAGCATTCGCGACGGCCGCTGCGTCTATATCGGCGGCGAGCGGGTCGAGGACGTGACCACGCACCCGGCCTTCCGCAACGCCGCGCACTCGTTCGCCATGATCTACGACCGCAAGCGCGCGGCGGAGAATCGCGACGTGATGGTGTGCGAAGACGAGGGTGACACCTTCTCGACCTATTTCCTGCTGCCGCACACACGCGAGGACCTTGCCCGCCGGTTCGAGACGCATCGGAGGATCGCGGCGTGGACCTACGGCCTGATCGGCCGGTCGCCCGACAATTTTCCCAGCTACGTGAGCGGCCTGGCGACGGATCCGGCGCTGTTCGATTCCATTCGCCAGGGTTTCGGCGACAACATCCGCAGCTACCATCGGCACATGCGCCGCAACGACATCTTCGTGTCGCACACGGTGACCAACCCGCAGGGGTGGCGTCCGGTCAATCCCGCCGAGCCGCCCCGCCAGTCTCCGACGCTGCGCGTCGTGGCCGAGGACGACGCCGGCGTCACCATCAACGGGCTGAAAATGCTCGGCACCGCTTCGGTGTTCTGTCACGAGACGTGGTGCGGCAACCTGCAGCCGCTGGTGCCCGGCCAGGAGAAGGAATCGATCACCTGTGCGGTGCCGCTCAACGCCCCGGGCGTGAGCATCTGGTCGCGCAAGCCGTTCGAGCGCTATGCCGTGAGCGAATTCGACAACCCGCTCGCCGCCCGCTTCGACGAGAGCGACAGCGCGGTGCTGTTCGAGAACGTCAAGGTGCCATGGGAGCGCGTGTTCTGCCACGACAATGTCGAGATGACGCGGGCGATCTACATGCGGACGCCCGGCCACGCCATGGCCAATCACCAGGCCAATGTGCGGTTTCTCGAAAAGCTCAAGCTGATCGTCGGCATCGCCGCCAGGCTCGCCGAGATGAACAATGTCGGTCACGTGCCGGCGGTGCAGTTCGCGCTCGGCAAGCTGGCGGCGCTCGAGGCGACGCTGGAAGGCCTGATCATGGGGCAGATCAACTGCGGCGAGGCGCAGGTGCCCGGCTATCACACGGTGAACCGCCGCTACGTCTACGCGGCGCTGCACTGGTGCACCAATCACCACGCGGAGATCTGCGACATGGTGCGCGAGCTGATGGGGGCGGGCGTGTTCCAGATGCCGGCCGACGCCTCGGTACTCGCCAATGCGGAGACGCGGGAGGCATTCGAGACCTATTGGTCGACGCCTGGCTGGCCAGCCGCAGCGCGCATGAAGCTGACCAAGCTTGCCTGGGACCTGCTCGGCTCCGACTTTGCCGGGCGCCACAACCAGTACGAAAAATTCTATGCCGGGCCGAGCTTCGTGATGAACACGTACAGCTATGTCACGGCGCCGTGGAAGGAGTGGACGGGATCGGTCGACGCCCTGATGGCAAGCTACGATGTGCCCGGTGCAGTTTCGTAGGGTGGGTTAGCGCGGCCCGGAGGCTTGATTTTAGAAGACGGCCTCTGGTCCGCGCGTAACCCACCATTCGCGGGCAGGAAAGAGGTGGGTTACGCGCGGAACGAAGGCCGTGCCTCGGATCGAGCGCGGCGGCCGCGCTAACCCACCCTACGGAGCCGGCACCAGCGGCCGAAATTTCGTCGTTCCATCGCGCTGGATCAACTCCGCCAGATCGACCTCCCAGGACAAATAATCCTTCATCGCGTCGGTCACTCCGGCGTCCCGCTCGTAGGGCTTAAGCCAGGCGTCGACCGGCTCGTCGGCCGGGCGCGGCTCCGCTGCGGTCAGCGGCCGGCCGGATGCCGCCCAGGCCGCGTTGCCACCGCCGAGATGGCGCACGGGCAGGGGAGTGAGGTGCGTCATTTCATCCAGTGCCAAGGCCGCGACGATGCCATCCTCCGAGGTCAACACCATGGTTCCTTGCGGCGCGATCACCGGCAGGGCGCGGTCAAGACGCGACCGGATGGCGAACCACGCGCCCGGGATATGGCCCTTGCGATAGTCGCGGCTGAGCGAGAGATCCACGACCGTCGCGCCGTCCTGCTCCATGAGGCGCGCCAGTTCAACGGCATCGACGCGCCGCTCGGGCCGCTCGACGTCACCGAGCACGGGCGTTTTGGGCCAGCCGCTGTCGCTGCCGGCGGCCGCCAGCACGAACACGTCGATCCATCCCATCTGCCGGAGCCAGGAGGCCGTCATGGCGGCGCGTACAAAAAGATTGTCCGCCAGCACGACGCGGGCATTGAGCGTTCCGACGTACTGGTCCGTCGCCTGGACCAGCTGGCCGCCCGGCGCCGACAGCGCGCCGGCCACGTGGCCGGCGGCGTATTCGCGCGGGTCGCGAACGTCCAACAGGTAGAGCGTGCGCTCGCCGTCCGCCTGCCAGCGGCGCACCTGCTCCAGCTCGACGGTCTGCACGCCGCATTGCCGTGCCACCCGCGCGGCCGCGGAGAGGGCCCAGTCGAGCGCGCGGCGTGACGGCGCCTGCGGCGACAGCCGGTGATCGGCGCCGCGATCCGGGACAAGGCCCGCCAGCGTCCAGCCCATGGTTCCGTTGCGCAGCGCGACGACGCGATTTGGCAGGCCGGCATTGATCAGTGACTGGGCGCCGATGATGCTGCGCGTGCGGCCGGCGCAGTTGACCACGATTGTGGTGTCCGGCGAACGCACGAGGTCGGGGAGCCGCAGAACCAGCTCGGCGCCCGGAACATTGGTGGCGGTCGGGATCGACACGCGGACAAATTCGTCGAATGGGCGGCTGTCGACGACCACGATGTCGTCGCCGCCATCGATCATGCGCTTGAGCTCGCCGGCATCGATGCTGGGCGTGTGGCTTGAGTGCTCGACCACCTCGCCGAACGCCTTGCTTGGCACGTTGACGCCGGAAAACAGCACGTATCCGGCGCGGCTCCAGCCGGCGATCCCGTCCGCCAGGATGGACAGGTCGCCGTAGCCATGGCCGGCCAGGATGGTGGCGGCGCGCTGCGCCAGGCCGTCGCCGTCGTCCACCAGCACGGTGCGCGTGCCGCGGCGCGGCACCAGGGACGGGACGCGCAGCTCGAGCCGGCTCAACGGCGCCGATCGCGCATGCAGGAGATGCGAGCCGGAATAGATCAGCTCCTCGCGGACATCGAGGATCGCCAGCTCGCCGCCGTCATCGAGCATAGCGCGCAACTGGGCGGCCGCGATCGGCTTGGCCCCGACCATGTGCGGTCTCGATCGTGCGTTCGGCGCGCCGTCGGTCAAGTCGCCCGCTGCGGCGTCATCTGCGCCACTTTGCCGGTGTTGAGGTCGAACATGGAGCGCGTGATCTTGTCGAGGTTGGTTCCGGTGACGCGCACGAAGCGCGACTTGTCGGGATAGTCGATCGCGTGGATCGCGCCGTCCTGGTAGATGCCGGCCTCACCGGGATTGAGGCGATAGCGCTTGGTCACCCGGAGCTCTGCTTTTTCGCCGCCGCCGTCCACGCGCTCGAACTCCGTCATGTCGGTAAAGCGCGCGGCCTGGCCGTAGATGGCCCACGAGTGGCCATGATCGTGCGGCGGCGACACTCGCGCCTTCTCGTTGATATGCGCCAGAACCTGAAAGCCCAGCGCCGAATCGTCATGTAGCACGTGCAGGCCCGCCGGTGTCGCGTCCGAGCAGTGCCTGGCGATGAAGTCCGGATCCCGGAGCAGGCGTTCCAGGTCGCGGCGGATTTTTTCGCGTCCGGCCGGTCCAGGATCCTGCGCGAGGGCGGCGCGGCAGTCGGCGATAAACTGGTCGAGGTTGTAGGACATTTCGGCCTCCCGGGTTGAGCCAAAATGGCAGGGATCGAGTATCGGGCCGGGCCGCGACGATGTCGAGTATCGCGTGCGCGAAGATTCAGGCGAACCGGTCCTCGACGCCCTGCCATTTGTCGTACCCGACCAGCGTCTTGTACGTCTCGAAATCCATGCCGTCGTTACGGCGGGTGAACCGGCCCGACTTCATGTCGCTGAGGACGGTCTCGATTGCCTTGGCGGCATGCATGAGCGTATCTAGCCCGAGCACCGCGGAAGCAAACCCGAGCTCACCTAGTTCCTGCATGGTGAGGATCGGCGTGTGGCCGCCTACCAGCGGATTGCAGATCTGCGGCACATCGAAGGCGCGGCCGATCCGCTCCAGCTCCTGCACGGTGCGCGGCGCCTCGATGAAGATGCCGTCGGCGCCGGCCCGGATATAGCGCTCGGCGCGCCGCATCGCCTCGTCGAGGTCGTGCACCTGGCGGGCGTCCGTGCGCGCCAGGATCCAGGTCTCGGGGTCGAGCCGCTCCGACGTCGCCGCCCGGATCTTGGCCTCCGCCTGCTCGACCGGGATGACCTTCTTGCCGCTCATGTGGCCGCACCGCTTGGGCCATTGTTGGTCCTCGATGAGGAGGGCGCTCACGCCCATGCGCTCATAGGTCTGCACCGTGTGCACGACATTCTTGACGTCGCCATAGCCGTCGTCGGCGTCGACGAACACCGGCAGGTCGCACGCCCCCATGATGTCGCGCACCGCGGCGGACATTTCGCCAAAACCCTTGAGGCCCAGGTCGGGCAGGCCATAGCGCGCGCCCGCTACCGGAAAGCCGCCGATGAAGTAGGTCTCGAAGCCGGTGTGCTGGATCAGGCGCGCGCTCAGCGCGTCATGGGCACCGGGAACGACCAGGATGCGCCGGTCGCGCACCGCGCGGTTGATGATCTGGCGAAAGCTCGAGGTCATGGCGGCTCCGGACATGACAGGCAGGGCGGTGCTCGATCGGGCTGATTGAAGCGCAGTCGGCGCGGCCGCGCCAGTCGGCCCGACGCAGGATGGCGTGGCGCCGAGCCATGGCGCCTGGCCGGCGGGCGTGCATCCGCGCGCCATGGCTACGGGCGCTGCGTTGACCGCGACCGGTTCCCTGCCTAGATTCGCGGCAATTTCAGCGCTCGAGCCCCGGCTCGGCCGGCTGGCAGGAGGTTAGGTCGTGCACATCATCGACTCACATTTCCACTGGTGGCCGCGGTCGATCTTCGAAGCGCTGTGCCGGCGCAAGACGTTTCCGCGCGCCAATCCCAATGCCCGGGGCGGCTACGACTACTGGCGCCGCCAGGAGAGCGCGGCCCATCTCAACAGCTGGGCCGAGTGGTTCGATCTCGACGAACAGCTCGCGCACATGGATGGGCTCGGCCATCGGGTGGACGTCGTCTGCTCCATCGGGCCGTTCTCGGTGGCCTTCTCCGACATGCCAACCGAGGAGGGGCGCGACTTCGCCATCATGTGGAACGAGGAAATGGCCGGCGCGCAGCGCAAGCATCCCGGACGCGTATGGGCCAGCGCCGCGGTGCCTCTGACCGATACCAAGGTCGCCATCGAGGTGCTCGACGACGCCATCGCCAGGCTCGGCCTGATGGGCGTCAATCTCCCGGGAAGCATCGGCAGCGATCCGTGCATCGATGCCGAGCGTCTCGAGCCTTTCTACGCACGGGTCGAAGCGCTCGGGCTGCCCGTGTTCCTGCACCCCACCGACGTCATCTTCCAGGACATGCTCGACGGCTACAACGGCGCGCTGCATCTCAGCCTCGGCCGCGTTATCGAGGTGAGCGTCGCGGCCACAAGGCTGATCCTGTCCGGCCTGATGGAACGCCATCCGGGCTTGAAGATCGTCCTGTCGCATACCGGCGGCGCGCTGCCGTACCAGGCCGGCCGCATGGACAAGAACACAAAGGCCGCCAGGCTGCCGCAGCCCGCCACCACCTACATGAAGCGCATGTACACCGATACGGTGTCGCCGCACGCGGCCGGCCTGAAATTTGCCATCGACTACTACGGCATCGACCACGTGATGTACGGGACCGACTATCCCTGCTGGGATCCGGCGACCGCGCTGAAACTGCTCGCGGAGATCGACCTGTCCGCCGCGGACAAGCAGAAGCTTTTCTACGACAACGCGCGGCGCATCCTCGGCCTGCGCGATCCGGCCGACACGGGCGCCAAGCCCGGCTTGCGCGAACCGGAGTTGGCGTAGCCTCTGGTCGTCATTGCCGGGGTTGACCCGGCAAGCCATCGTGTAAGCGGACTCATCTTTTTCATGGATGCGCGGGTCAAGCCCGCGCACGACGAACGAAATCGTGGCTCCGCTATTCCGCCGCCTTGGGAGCCTTGGCGGCTTTTTTGGCCTTGCGCGGAGTCCCGCCGCCTTCCGCAGATGCTGCCGCTTTGCCGTTGCGCTCTGCGGATGCTGTCCCTTTGCCGTTGCGCGCAGCGGATGTTGCCGCTTTGCTGCTGCGCGCGGCGGATACTGCGGCTTTGCCGCTGCGCGCGGCGGACGTTGCCGCCTTGCTGTTGCCTTCGGCTGCCGCTGGCGCTTGGCCGTTGGCCTCGGAGGCGTCTCTCGCCGCCGCTTTGCGCGGGGCGCGCCGCTTCGTTCCTCCGCCGCGGCTGGCCTTGGCATCGACCAGCGCCACCGCTTCGTCGAGAGTCACGGTCTCCGGCGTCGAGCCGGCCGGCAGGGTGGCATTGACGCCGCCGTGGCTGACATAGGGCCCGTAGCGTCCGTTACGGGCAACGATCTCGCCGCCTCTTTCCGGATGCTCGCCGAGCGAGCGGCCGGGCGCCGCGGCGCGGCGCCCGCGCTTCTGCGCCTTTTCGGCGATCAGCGTGACGGCGCGGTTGAGGCCGAGGCTGAGCACGTCATCGCCGGCCTCCAGGTTGGCGTAAGTCTTGCCGTGCTGGACATAGGCGCCATAGCGGCCGATGCCGGTGACGATCGCCTCGCCGGTCTCGGGATGACGGCCGACTTCGCGCGGCAGCGCCAGCAGCTTCAAGGCAAAGTCGAGATCGACCGCCGCTGGCTCGGTGCCCTTGGGCAGGGCGGTGCGCTTGGGCTTTTCGCCGTTGTCGCCCTGGCCGAGTTGCACATAGGGGCCGAAGCGGCCAGTGCGGACGCTCACCTCCAGGCCCGTTTCCGGATCCTGTCCGAGCACGCGGACGCTGTTGTCGACCGCCTCTTCGCCCGGGGCCGGGACCGAGAACTGCCGCGTATAGCGGCACTCGGGATAGTTCGAGCAGCCGATGAAGGCGCCGAACTTGCCGAGCTTGAGCGACAGCCGGCCTGAGCCGCAAGTCGGGCACAGGCGCGGATCGACGCCGTCGGCACGCGGCGGGAACACGTGCGGAGCCAGCATCTCGTCGAGCGCGTCCAGCACCTGGCCGACGCGCAGGTCCTTGATGTCCTCGACCGCGCCGATAAAGTCGCGCCAGAAGTCGCGCAGCAGGTCGCGCCAGGCGACCTCGTTGTTGGAGACGCGGTCAAGCGCCTCTTCGAGCCCGGCAGTGAAGTCGTACTCGACGTAGCGCGAGAAGAAGCTCTCCAGGAAGGCGATGACGAGCCGGCCCTTGTCCTGCGGCATCAGCCGCTTCTTCTCAAGCCGCACATAGCCGCGCGTCTGCAGCACCTGCAGGATCGCCGCATAGGTCGATGGCCGGCCGATGCCAAGCTCCTCCATGCGCTTGACCAGCGAGGCCTCGGAATAGCGCGGCGGCGGCTCGGTGAAGTGCTGGGTGGCGGTGATCTCGCGCCGCGTCAAAGCTTCGCCTTCGCGCATCTCGGGCAGGCGGCGCGATTCCTCGTCCTCCTGGTCCTCGTCGCGCGCTTCCTGGTAGAGCGCGAGGAATCCGTCGAACTTGACCACTTGGCCAGTGGCGCGCAGCTCGATGGTGCGGCTGCCGACCTTGGCTTTGATGTCGACAATGGTGCGCTCGAGCTCGGCGGACTCCATCTGGCTCGCCATGGCGCGCAGCCAGATCAGCTCGTAGAGCCTGGCCTGGTCGGCATCGAGGTGACGCGCGACGTCGCGCGGGCGGCGTGACAGGTCGGTCGGGCGGATGGCTTCGTGCGCTTCCTGCGCGTTCTTCGCCTTGGTCTGATACCGCCGCGGCGCGTCTGGAACGTAGCGGTCGCCGTAGTCTGCCTTGATCAGGCTGCGAATGGCGGAGATCGCCTCGTCGGCGATCTGCACGCCGTCGGTGCGCATATAGGTGATCAGGCCGACGGTCTCGCCGCCGATGTCGGCGCCTTCGTACAGGCGCTGCGCCAGCCGCATCGTGTGCGCGGGCGCGAAGCCGAGCTTGCGGCTCGCTTCCTGCTGCAAGGTCGAGGTGGTGAAGGGCGGGTAGGGGTTGCGCTTGGCGGGTTTCGCCTCGACCGAGGCGACGGAAAAACTCGCCTGCTCGAGGTCGCGCTTGAACCGCTCGGCCTCTTCGCCCGAGCCGATATCGAGGCGCTGGATCTTTTGGCCGTCGGCGCCGACCAGGCGTGCCTCGAAGGTGTCGCCGCGCAGCGTAGCGAGCAGGGCGGCGAGCGACCAGTATTCGCGCGGAACGAACTTTTCGATCTCCAGCTCGCGGTCGCACACCAGCCGCAACGCCACCGACTGGACGCGGCCAGCCGAGCGCGCGCCCGGCAGCTTCCGCCACAGCACCGGCGACAGCGTGAAGCCGACGAGATAGTCGAGGGCGCGGCGCGCCAGGTAGGCGTCGACCAGGGCGCCGTCGATCTCGCGCGGGTGCTTCATCGCCTCCGTCACCGCCTGCTTGGTGATGGCGTTGAACACCACGCGCTCGACGTCCTGCTGCTTCAGCGCGCGCTTTTCCTTCAGTACCTCGAGGACGTGCCAGGAAATGGCCTCGCCTTCGCGGTCGGGGTCGGTGGCGAGGATGAGCTTTTTGGCGTCCTTGACGGCCTTGGCGATGTCGGAGAGCCGCTTCTGCGCCTTGGCATCGACCTCCCAGATCATATGGAAGTCGGCGTCCGGATCGACCGACCCGTCCTTGGGCGGCAGGTCGCGGACATGGCCGAAGGACGCCAGGACCTGATAGCCGGGCCCGAGGTACTTGTTGATCGTTTTCGCCTTGGCGGGCGACTCGACAACGACAACGTCCATGAAAATACCAGTTTTTACCGTGAGTTGGCGCAAAATCGGGCCGGCCCTAGGGCCGCGTCGGCGACGGGAAGATGGGTAAGACGCCCCCGCATGTCAAATCGCAAGGTGGCGGCCGCACGCGCGGAAGGTATGAGCCTCCGCCCAAGATCTTGTCGAAGAAATATGTACAAGTATTTGAATTTCAATATATCTCAGTCGAATGCCCGCCGGGCGGCAGACTCGCGCCGCCAGGCCCGCGGCACAGCGCGGCACCCGGCAGCGTATCATCCTTAGGGCGCGCGGGGGGCGCCGAGAACCGATTAGTTCACAACCTGGGGCGCTGGATCGCTCAACTCAGCGACACGAGCCCGTTGCCATGGCGCTCCAGCCGACCGGCCAGCTCAAGCTCCAGCAGCACCATGCGCACCACTGCGGGTGGCGCGCCCGACAGCCGGATCAGATCGTCGATCGACACCGGCGTCGGCCCGAGCAGGCCCACGATCATCGCGCGCTGCTCGCCGCCCGGCTCCGCCCGCGGCGACGCTGGATCGCCTGCTTCGTCCTCGGCAAAGCCGCGCGGGCCACCGATCATGGGTTTGAGCGCCGCCAGGACGTCGCCGGTTTCAGTGACCAGCGTTGCGCCCTGCTTGAGCAGATCGTTGGTACCTTCGGCGCGCGGATCGAGCGGCGAGCCGGGCACGGAAAACACCTCGCGCCCCTGCTCCAGCGCCATCCTGGCCGTGATCAGCGAGCCGGAGCGCTTGGCCGCCTCGACCACGATCACGCCGATGGCCAGGCCGGAAATCAGCCGATTGCGGCGCGGAAAGTCATGCGCGCGCAACATCCAGCCGAGCGGCATCTCGGAGACGGCGGCGCCGTCCTGCAGGATGGTGTTCAGCAGATCCAGGTGATTCTCGGGAAAGATATTGTCGTGGCCGCCGGCCAGCACCGCGACGGTGCCGGTCGGCAGGCTGCCGCGATGGGCGGCTGCATCGATGCCGCGCGCCAGGCCCGAGACGATGACATACCCGGCCTCGCCGAGCTCGCGCGCCAGGCGCTGCGCGATCTTCTGCCCGGCGGCCGAGGCGTTGCGCGACCCCACGATGGCGACTGCCGGGCGCGCCAGGGCGGCCGCCTTGCCGCGCACGGCAAGAAGTGGCGGCGGATCGGCGATCGCTGCCAGCGGGGCCGGATAGTCGGGCTCGGTGAGGCCGATCATGACGAGGCCGAGGGCCTGGCCCGCCGCAAGCTCGCGCTCGGCTTCAGCGCGCGAGCAGACGCGGGTCGGCCGCGCAGCGCCGCCGCGGCGGGCGAGATCCGGCAAGGCGTCCAGCGCCGCGCGGACGCTGCCGAAATGATCAAGAAGGGCGCGGAACGTGCGCGGGCCAACGTTCTCGCTGCGGATCAGGCGCAGCCAATCGAGCCGTTCCTCGTCGGAGAGACGAGCGCGCGCCGTCACGACCAG
>DATFWC010000386.1:0-2579 GCA_035259885.1 Xanthobacteraceae bacterium | reverse complement strand
CCGCGCCCCGCTTGCTCCACCTCTCCCCGCGTGCGGGGAGAGGTCGGATTCCGAGCGAAGCGAGGGGGCTTCCCCGCGAGTCTGAGCTTGCGGAAACGCCCCCTCACCCGACTTGCTTCGCTGCGCTAACGCTCCGCGCGCAAGTCGACCTCTCCCCGCACGCGGGGCTAGGTGGAGCAAGCGGTCTTGCCTCAGTCAGCCCGCCTCCGCTCGTCGACGCGGGTCATTCTGCGCTGACGCCGGCCGCCTTGATCGGGCCTGCCCATTTCTCGATCTCGCTCGCGACGAAGTTTTGCAGGAATTCCGGCGAGCGACGGTCGGGCGCGACCACGTCGGCGCCGAGTTCCTTCAGCCGCGCCTCCACGGCGGGCGTGGTCAGCGTCGCGACGCTGGCCTCGTTGAGCCGCTGCACGATCGCGGCGGGTGTGCCCTTGGGCATGAAGAACGCCAGCCAGTTGTCGGCGGCGAAATCCGTCAAGCCCTGCTCGTGCGCGGTTGTCAGGTTGGGAAAGGCCGGCGAGCGCTTCCTGCTCAGCATGGTGATCGCCTTGGCGGTCTTGCCCTCGATGTGCGGGATCGCGGCCACGGCGTTGAGGCAATGATAGTCGATCCGGCCGGCAATCATGTCCTGCAGCGCCGGCGCGCTGCCGCGATAGGGGACGTGCGTGATGGTCACGCCGATCGCGGCGTTGAGCAGCGCGCAGGACAGATGCGTCGGTGCGCCGGTTCCGGCCGAGCCGTACTGCATCTTCGCCTGGTTTGCCTTCGCATAGGCGATGAATTCCGGCAGGTCGTTGGGCGGCAGGCTCATGCGCGTGACCATCACCATGGGCAGGTCGACGAGCAGGCCGACCGGCGCGAAATCGGTCGCCGCGTTGTAGAGCGGGGCACGGTAGAGCGTCTGGTTCTGGGCGTGCGTCCCGACATTGCCGAGCACGAACTGGGTGCCGTCGGGCGCCGCCTTGGCGACGCGGGCGGCGCCGGTCATGCCGCCGGCGCCGCCGACGTTCTCCACCACGACCTGCTGGCCGAGAATGTCCGACAGCCGGGCCGCGAGGATGCGGGCAATGACGTCGTTGGTGCCGCCGGCCGCGTAGGTCACGACCATCGTGACCGGCCGCGTCGGCCAGGTCTGCGCCGGCGCGGAGCTCGCTGCCAGCACCGGGACCATGGCCCACAGCACGGCCTTGCCGATGCCACGGCGGTCGAACATGACATCCTCCTGTATCGTCACTCGGCCTTGATGCCGGCGGACCTGACCACCTTGCGCCACTTCTCGGTCTCGTCGGCGATCAGCTTTTCGAACGCGGCCGGCGGCCCGGCCAGCACGGTGCCGCCCAGGTCGGCGAGCCGCGCCTTGATCCTGGGGTCCTCGAAGGCGGCGTTGATCTCGCGATTGAGCCTGTCCACGATCTCGGCCGGCGTGCCCTTGGGCGCCGCCACGCCGTACCACGCGCTCGACTCGTAGCCCGGCACCGTGTCGGCGACGGTCGGCAGGTCGGGCAGGGCGGAAAAACGCGTCGTGCTCGTCACCGCCAGCCCGCGCAGCTTTCCGGCGCGCAGATATTCGAGCGCGGCCGGCACGCTGTCGAACATGATCTGGGCCTGCCCGGCGAGGAGATCCATAAGCGCCGGCGCCTGGCCGCGATATGGCACGTGCACCATGTCGACGCCGGTCATCACCTTGAACAGCTCGCCGCCCACGTGCTGCACGGTGCCGTTGCCGGCCGACGCCATGTTGATCTTTCCCGGATTGGCCTTGGCGTAGGCGATGAGCTCGGTGACGGTCGCGACCGGAACCGACGGATGCACCTCGACGACCTGCGGCACGCGGATGAGGCCGGCCACCGGCGCCATGTCGCGGATGAAGTTGTACGGGAGCTTTTCGTAGAGCGTGGCGTTGATCGCATTCGCCGTCGTGACGATGAGCAGCGTGGTGCCGTCCGGCGCCGACCGGGCGACCGCCTCGGTGGCGACGTTGCCGCCGGCGCCGGGCCGGTTCTCGATGACGAACTGCTGGCCGAGGTGCTCCGACAGAAACGGGCTGATGAGCCGCGCCAGAATGTCGGCCGGCCCGCCGGGCGGAAACCCGACGACGATGCGCACCGGCCGCGCCGGAAACGTTTGCGCCCGCGCGCCGCGCGCCAGCGTGGGCAGGGTGGCGGCCGCGGCCGCGGCGCTGGCCGCCAATTGCACGAGGCGACGGCGCGACAGCTCCATTGCTTCCCCCCGAAAATGATCGGCCGGTGTCGGCATTGCCGCGCGAAGGCTTCGCCCGCCGGCGATTGTCCCGCCAAGGCTACACCGCCTGTCGCGGCGAGCGAAAGGGAAGGGAAGCGAACCGGACGCAAAACAAAAGCGAGCCGGAGGGGAGGACCATCGCCGCGCGCGTTGCGCCGGCCCGAAGCGGCCGGCGCAACACGCCGCAGTTGAACAGCTCCGCCGCTCACGCAATTTCGCCAAAGGCGTCCCATGGTCCCGACTGCGGCTTTTGACCGTGTCAAGCCCGTGAGAAACCGGTCGAAGGCCGGCGGGCCACACACTATGCTGGGCTTCATTGCGCCGCCGCGCAGCGCGCC
>DATFWC010000385.1:0-2093 GCA_035259885.1 Xanthobacteraceae bacterium | reverse complement strand
GTTCGCAGTAAGGTGAGCCGCCTCGCGGCTGTGGGAGCAGCCGGCGTCGGGGCGCCGGCAGGCCGGCCGCCCGGAGGCAACAATACCGTGCCCGCCACGGGCGCGGCCGAGGGGATGACAGGTGGACGGGTTTCTTCGCGCGCTCCTGCCGCTGAGCCGCGGCATCGATGCCGTCAATGCGCGCATCGGCAAATGGTTGAGCTGGCTGGTGCTGGCCGCGGTCCTGGTCTCCGCCGTCAATGCCACCGTCCGCAAGGTCTTCGACACGTCGTCGAACGCCTGGTTAGAGCTGCAGTGGGTGCTGTTCGGCATCGTGTTCCTGCTGTGCTCGCCATGGACGCTCGGCGTCAACGAGCACATCCGCATCGACATCGTGAACAACATGCTGCCGAAGCGGTTGCGCAACTGGATCGAGATCGTCGGGCACACGCTGTTCCTGCTTCCGCTGACCATCGTCATGATCGTCACCGGCCTGCCGTTCTTCCTCCGCTCCTTTCATCAGAATGAGCAGTCGTTCAGCGCCGGCGGCCTGCCGCAATGGCCGGCGAAATCACTGATCCTCATCGGCTTCGCGCTGCTGTTCCTGCAGGGCATCTCCGAGATCATCAAGCGCGTCGCGGTGATGCGCGGCCTCATTCCCGATCCGCACGAGAGCGGCGGCGGCCTGTATGCGGCGGCCGAAGCCGAAGTCGAGCGGGTGCTCGGCGATGTCAAACCCGAGTCCCGCTGAGGCGGACGCTCCGCGGAGTCACTGGATGCTAGAACTGCTGATCCACTACATGGCGCCGATCATGTTCATGGCGCTGGTGGTGTTCCTGCTGCTCGGCTATCCGGTCGCGTTCTCGCTCGCCGCCGTCGGGCTGATCTTCGGTCTCATCGGCATCGAAGTGGGCCTGTTCCGGCCCGACTTCCTGCAGGCTTTGCCCGAGCGCATCTACGGCATCATGGCCAACGACACGCTGCTCGCGATCCCCTTCTTCACCTTCATGGGCCTGATCCTCGAACGCTCCGGCATGGCCGAGGACCTGCTCGACACGATCGGGCAGCTGTTCGGCACGGTGCGCGGCGGCCTCGCCTATGCGGTGGTGTTCGTCGGCGCGCTGTTGGCCGCCACCACCGGAGTGGTCGCGGCGTCCGTGATCTCGATGGGGCTGATCTCGCTGCCAATCATGCTGCGCTACGGCTACGACCGGCGCGTCGCTTCGGGCGTCATCGCGGCGTCGGGCACGCTGGCGCAGATCATCCCGCCGTCGCTCGTGCTCATCGTCATGGCGGACCAGCTCGGCCGCTCGGTTGGCGACATGTACGAGGGCGCCTTCATTCCCGGTCTCACACTGGCAGGCCTGTATGCCGCTTACGTGTTCGCCGTAACGGTCCTGTATCCGAACGCGGCGCCGGGCCTTCCGCCGGAGGCACAGCGCATTCACGAAGAGCCGGTGCTGGCCCGCCGCCAGGGCGCGATCACCGGCCTCGGCCTGTTCGTTGTCATTCCGGTGGCGCTGGGCATTCTTCTTGCCATCTACAACGGACTCGCCGGCGCGATCGGCTTGCCCGAGGGCGAAGACACGGCGGCCTACATGCTCGGCGCCATCGGGCTTCTCGCCGCCGCCTATATCCTCGTGGCGTACGGGCCGGCGGAACTCGGAAAAATTCCGCGCCTCAATCTCTTGGTGCTGGCCACCGTCGCGGGCCTGCTCGCGCTCCTCGTCATGCGGCGCACCAATGTGCGCTCCGGCGCTGACTTCGTCGTGCTCACGATGTCGCTCGGGGTCACGATCTGCTTCGTGCTGTCCGTGCTCAACCATTTCCTCAAGCTCGGCATCCTCTCCAAGATGAGCGAGCAGGTCACGTTCGTCATGGTGCCGCCGCTGGCGCTGATCTTCCTCGTGCTCGGGACGATCTTCATCGGGGTCGCCACGCCGACCGAGGGCGGCGCCATGGGCGCAACCGGCGCGCTAATCCTCGCGCTGATGAAGGGCCGGCTGCGCTGGGACCTGGTGCGCCAGGCGGCCGAGTCGACGGCAAAGCTGTCGGCCTTCGTGGTGTTCATCCTGATCGGCGCGCGCGTGTTCTCGCTCACCTTCTACGGCGTC
>DATFWC010000384.1:0-6880 GCA_035259885.1 Xanthobacteraceae bacterium | reverse complement strand
GTGATTGCCCGCATCGTCGCCGACGCCGTGGCGGCCAGGATCGGGCAGACCGTGGTGGTGGAAAACCGTCCAGGGGCCGGTGCCACCATCGGCACACGCTCGGTGGCCGGTGCGGAGCCGGACGGCTACACGCTCCTGTTCAGCAGCACGACCTCGCTGTCGATCGCGCCGGCGCTGTTCAAGAACGTCGAATACGATCCGGTGAAAAGCTTTGCGCCGGTTGCCGGCGTGTCGGTCGGCCCGATGGTGGTTTCGGTGCACCCCGGCGTGCCAGCGAAAACTATTCCGGAACTCGTTGCCCATGCCAAGGCCAACCCGGGCAAGCTGAACTACGGGGCCGGCGTGGCGTCGCCGCCGCATATTGCCTGGGGGCTGTTCACGACCGTGACCGGCACGAACATCGCCTTCATTCCCTATCGCGGCATGGCGCCGGCCATGAACGACCTCGTGGCCGGACAGATCGATATGATGATCGACGGCACCGGGCCGCTGCTGCCGCACATCCAGGAGGGCAAGATCCGGGCGCTGGCGGTGACCGGCCGGACGCGCAGTCCGGATTTCCCGCACCTGCCGACCATGATCGAAAGCGGCTATCCGGACTACGTGCTGACGTTCTGGACCGGCATCGTGGCGCCGGCCGGCACGCCGGACGCCATCGTTGCCAGGCTCAACAGCGTCATCAACGAGAGCCTGAAATCGCCGGCGCTGACGGAAGGCCTCGCCCGCTTCAACGTGGAGACCAACATCACGTCGCCGCGGGATTTTGCCGCCTTCATCGCGGCCGAGGCCGACAAGTGGGGCGGCATCGTCAAGGCCACCGGCATCAAGGTCGACTAGAGTCAGGAGAGCCCATGTTCAGGCCGGCCGTGCTTGCCCTCATGGTGATCGGTCTTGCGGCGCCAACGCTGCACCCCGCGGCGGCGCAGTCCTATCCGGACAAACCGATCAAGATGATCGTCCCGTTCCCGCCGGGCGGGCCGATCGACACCATGGGGCGCCTGGTGGCGCAAAACCTGTCGGCCGTGCTCGGCCAGCAGGTCGTCATCGACAACCGGCCGGGCGCCGGATCGACCATCGGCACCAAGGCGGTCGCCACCGCCGACCCCGACGGCTACACGCTGCTGTTCGGATCCTCGGGCTCGCTGGCGGTGGCGCCGGCGCTGTATGCGAGCTTCGACGTCGATCCGCGCAAGGCCTTCGCTCCGGTCGCCACCGTGGCACTGCTCCCGCATGTGCTGGTGACGGCGCCGTCGCTGCCGGTGCGCACGGTGGCTGAGTTGGTCGCCTACGCCAAAGCCAATCCGGGCAAGCTGAACTACGGCGCCGGCCTGGGCACGCCGCCGCATCTGCTGAGCACCTTGTTCAAGGCGAAGGCCGGGATCGACATCGTGTATGTGCCCTACAAGGGCTCCGCCGCCTCGATTACGGATCTGCTGGGCGGACAGACTCACCTGACCATCGACGGCCTGACCGGCCTCTATCCGTTGATCCGCGATGAGAAGGTGCGGGCCCTGGCAGTGGCACGGCCGACGCGCTGGCCGGCGCTTCCTGACGTGCCCACGCTTAAGGAAAGCGGATTTCCCGATTTCGTCATCGACGCCTGGACCGGCGTGGTGGCGCCCGTCGGTACGCCGCCGGCCGTCATCGCGAAGCTCAACGCCGCCATCAACAACGGCCTGGACACGGCGGAAACCAAGACCAACCTGGAAAAATTCAGCGCCATCGCGAAGCCCGGCTCGCCGCAGGAATTCTCCACTTTCCTGGCCGACGAGATGGCCAAGTGGGCCGAGATCGTAAAGCTCGCCGGCGCCCGGATGGACTGAGCGGCGGCCGCACGCGACAGGCCGTGGCCCGCATCACGCGTGTGTCTCCGCGGCACGGCGTCGTGGTCACCGGCCATGCCGGCGCGACAGTAGCAGCGCAGGCTCGACTGGCAACGCGCGTGGCGTTCAGACATCGGTGTCGCGCGAGAGCCGACGGGCGATCAGCGCCAGGATGCCGCCGGCCAGTGCGGTGAGCGCCATCGCGGCGTAGGCGCGCGCCCCATAGGCGCCGTAGAGCACCCCCGCCAGTCCAGTGAACGTCGCCATGCCGATGCCGGTCGCCACCGACAGATAACCCTGCGCCGTGGCGGTGAGCCGATCCGGCACGGTGCGGACGAGAAACTGCACAGCGCCCATGTGGGTGGCACCGAACGACAGCCCGTGCAGGCATTGCAGGGCCGGCAGCAGCAGCACCGGGGGGTTCAACGCTAGGGCGACCCAGCGCGCGACGGCACCGGCGGCGCCCAGGCTCAACAGCACCCCGGGCCCGACCGACAGCCGCGCCGACACCGCGAACAGGACGATCTCGGCCACCACGCCGATCGCCCACAGCGCCCCGATGGCGCGGCCGCTCAAGCCAGCGGCGCTCCAGTCGAGCGTCGAGAAGCCGTAATACACCGCGTGGCTCGCCTGGATCAGGCTGGCCGCCGCCGCAATGGCCAGGAAGGCGGGAGACCGCAGGAAGGCTTGGCCGTCCGCGCGGCTCGCCGGCGCCTTGGTGGTGCTATGCAGCGGGTCGAGCCACGTCGCCAGCACCAGCACGCCGCAGAACCCGATCGCCATCGGCCAGATCAGGTCGCTGGACGGCAGTCGGTCGGCCAGAAGCCCGGCGGCAAAACTGCCGACGATGAAGGCGCCGGAGCCCCACAGCCGGACCGAGCCATAGTGAAGGCCACGCGCGACCAGGCCTTTCAGCGCGTAAGCATCGGACAGCGGAAACAGCGCCGTCATGGCGGCGGAGGCAAACGCCACCACGACCAGGATCGGCCAGAAGCCTGAGGCGAAACCGAGGAGCGTGTAACCTGCCGTTGCGGCAGCCGCCGTCATGATGAGGACGCCGCGCAGCGCCCCGGTACGGTCGGCCGTGCCCGTCACCAACGGGACGGCAAAGATGCGCACGACCATCGGGGCGGCCAGCACCGTGCCGATGGCACTGGCGTCGAGCCCCTTGGCGGCCAGCCATACCGGCAGGAACGGCATCTGCACACCAAGGGTGATGAAAAGGCCGGCGAAGAACAGGCCCAGCCGGAGGGCAAATCGGTCAGCCATGATTGCTGGTTTATGAGGTGTCGTTAAACTGCGGGCAGCGATTAAACTGATCGTGACGATTCGCGGCCATTGTGCCGCGAATCGACCGTTAGGACAGCGCAATGCCCGCGACTTCCGCCCCGCCCCCGCTCAGCGAGGCCGATTACGATGCCATCGAAGACGCCGTCATGGAGACCATGCGCGGGCGCTGGTTCCTGGCCGAATACGCGCGGCGCAACCGCCACGCCGATACGGTCATGCTGCTCACGGCGCTCGAGCGCATCGAGGCGGCAATGCGGGACGAGCGCAGCGTGCAATCGGTCGATCGCATCCGCTTCGATCTGGTGGACATGGCCAAGGCCATCGCCCGAACGAAATCGGAGATCGCCGCCATCAAGCCCGACGTCGAACACCACGGCAAGTTCGGCGAAGCGTCGGTGGAACTCGATTCGATCGTGCTGGCCACCGAGCTTGCAACCTCGGACATCCTGGCGGCCGCCGAGCAGATCCAGGAGATCGCCTGGACGTTGCGCGAGCAGGGATTCGAGACCGAGGTCTGCGACCTGCTCGATGCCAAGGCGACCGAGGTCTATACTACCTGCTCGTTCCAGGACCTGACCGGCCAGCGCACCCGTAAGGTGATCCAGGTGCTGCGCTACCTGGAAGCCCGCATCAACGCCATGATCGGCATCTGGGGCCTCGAGGGCGCCATGGCGGCCGAGGCCGCCGAGACCGAGCCTGCCGGCGCCGGCGAGGCGCTGCTGCATGGCCCGGCGCGACCCGGCTTCGGCCTCGATCAGGCCGACATCGACATGGTGATGGGCCCGGCCGAAGCCACCACAATGCCGCTGCCGCTAGTCGAGCGTCCGGCCGCACCCGCGCTGCCGGCGGTCGAGCGCCCGGTGACCCCCGCCAGACCGGTGGCCGACCAGCGCCCAGTCCCGGTAACGCCGCCTCCCGCCGCGCCGCCGCGGCGCGCCGAGCCCATCGCTCCGCCGCCCAGGCCTGAGCCGGAGGTGGAGCTGGAGCCGGAAGTGGAGCTGGCGCTGGGGGCGGCCGTCGAAACTGTGCCGGCCCCAGCGCCGCCGCTGCAGCCGGTCGCCGAGGCAGCTCCCGTGCCACCGCCGCGACCGGAGCCGCGGCCGGCAGCACCGCCGGTGGCGCCGCACAACGATCCGCTCGCCGCCCTGACAGCGCTTCCCTACGAAGAAAAGATCGCGCTGTTCACCTAGGCGAATAGCAGATGGGGCGAGCCGGGCGTAGTCCCTGCTCCCCATTCGCCACTCGCTATTCGCCAATTCCCCATCACTGCGGCACGATCCCGGCGCGCTGAAAAATCGGCGGCCAGCGCCGCATCTCGTCGCGGATGAAGGCAGCAAATTCCTCCGGTGTCGTGCCGCGCGGCTCGAGCCCCATGTTGGTGAGCGCCGCCCGCACGTCGGCATCCCGGAGCGCCGCGTTGAAGGCGTCGTTGAGCGTGGCGACGACGTCGGCCGGCACGCCGGCCGGTGCCAGCAGGCCGAACCAGGCGCCGGCATCCACTTCCGGCATCGGCAGGCCCAGTTCGGCAAAGGTCGGCACATTGGGCAACAGCGCGACCCGCTTGGGCCCGCTTACGGCCAGCGCGCGCACGTCGCCCTTGTCGATGTTCTGCTTGATCACCGGCGTGCCGAACATGGCGTCGACGTGCCCGGCGATCACGTCGGTGAGTGCCGGGCCGCCGCCGCGATAGACCGCGATCTTCACGTCGAGACCGCTCTTGATCTTGAATACCTCCGTCGCCAGGCCCAGCATCGTCCCGGGCCCGGGCGTGGCGAAGGTCACTCCTTGCGCTTTGGAGCTCGCCAGGAACTCGGCAAGCGTGGTGACGCCCAGCCGCGGCGTCACCACCAGCACCATGGGGGCGGTCACCAGCAGCGAGATTGGGGCGAAATCCTTTTCGGTGTCGAATGGCAGGCTCTTGAACAGATTCTGGTTCACGGTGAGCGAGCTCGCCCCCATCAGCAGCGTGTGACCGTCGGGATCGGCCTTGGCGACCGCCGACGAGCCCACCATGGTGCTGGCGCCCGGCTTGTTCTCGATGATGATGTTGACGCCGAGCGACTGGCTCACGCGCTGTGCGATCAGTCGCGCCGCTACGTCGGTGGTCGAGCCTGCCGCCAGCGGCACCACATAGGTGATGGCACGGCTGGGAAATTTTTGTCCCGGCGCCTGGGGCTGGTGCTGGGCGCCGGCGCGACCCGCCCATGCCACGACGCCCAGGAGGACCAGGGTCGAAAGAATTCTTGCGCTCATGCGATCTCGATCGTTCGCCTTCAGGCCTGCAACGGGGATTGTATCCGACCGGACGGCGCGCCGCGACCAGCGAAGCAGGGAGAGCGCGCGACAGATCTTTGCCATTCATGGATCCAGGGTGTCAGCCGCGACACGGACCGCGGGGCCGTGTCGCCCAAACCGCCGGACCAGGGCGGCAAGCAGAAACGGCATCACGAGCTCGCATGACGACCTTCTGCCGCATGGCGGCGGGTCGCGCGCGAGTTTTTGATCCAGATCATGTCCTCGCCGGAAAACACCCGTAGAAACTTGTTCAACGCAGCCGGCGAGCAGCGGCGCGGCCCCATGCGCCTGCGCCAGAAACGGGGGTATCACATGAATTCGGATTTCGTCGCGCGGGTGAAAGGCGATCCGCAGTTCCAGGAGCTCACCAGCAAGCGCTCGCGCTTTGCCTGGGTCCTGTCCGGAGCAATGCTTGCCATCTACTTCGGCTTCATCTTCGTCATCGCGTTCGCGCCAAAGGCCCTGGGCGTTCCGCTCGGAACCGGCGTCACCACGGTCGGTATTCCGGTGGGCCTGTTCATCATCGTATCCGCGTTCGTGCTTACGGGCATCTACGTGCGCCGCGCCAACACGGAGTTCGACGCGATCGCGCAGCAGATCATCGAGAGGGCAAAGTGATGTCCACCTTGCGCAACGCCCTCGCCGCCGCGGCGGGCTTCGCCATCGTTGCCGGCGCCACGGCGGCCGAAGCCGCCGGCGCCATCGAAGGAGGCGGGCGGCAGCCGCTCAATATTCCCGCCATCGTCATGTTCTTTATCTTCGTCGGCGCGACGCTCGGCATCACCTACTGGGCGGCGAAGCGCACGCGCTCCGCCGCCGATTTCTACGCCGCGGGCGGCGGGATCACCGGGTTCCAGAACGGGCTGGCGATCGCCGGCGACTACATGTCGGCGGCGTCCTTCCTCGGTATTTCCGGCCTCGTCTTCGCCAGCGGATTCGACGGCCTCATCTATTCGGTGGGCTGGCTGGTCGGCTGGCCGATCATCCTGTTCCTGATCGCCGAACGCCTGCGCAACCTCGGCAAGTACACCTTCGCCGACGTGGTGTCGTTCCGCCTCGAACAGACGCCGGTGCGCTCGCTCGCAGCGGTCGGGACGCTCAGCGTCGTTGCCTTCTACCTCATCGCGCAGATGGTGGGCGCAGGCAAGCTGATCGAGTTGCTGTTCGGCCTTCCCTATCTCTATGCAGTGGTGCTCGTCGGCGCGCTGATGATCATCTACGTCGCCTTCGGCGGCATGGTGGCAACCACGTGGGTGCAGATCATCAAGGCAGGCCTGCTGCTCGGCGGCGCCACCTTCATGGCGCTGATGGTGCTCGCGGCGTTCGGCTTCTCGCCGGAAAAAATGTTCGCCGCGGCGGTCGACATCCATCCCAAGAAGGACTCGATCATGGCGCCGGGCAACCTCGTCACCGACCCTATCTCGGCGGTGTCGCTCGGCCTGGCGCTGATGTTCGGCACCGCCGGCCTGCCG
>DATFWC010000383.1:0-2464 GCA_035259885.1 Xanthobacteraceae bacterium | reverse complement strand
TGGGGACGGCGCCCCCGGCCGCCTACCGGTTTGCCATGTTCATCCTGGCCGACGGCCAGCCGATGCTGGCGAAGCACGGATTCACCGCACCAAATCTTCCTCGAGATGGAGCCGCAAAATGAAGCTCAGCGCACGCAATGTCCTCAAGGGCAAGATCACCGACGTCAAGAAAGGCGCCACCACCGCCCACATCAAGATCGACGTCGGTGGCCAGACCGTGACGGCGGCGATCACCAACGAGGCCGCCGACGAGTTGAAGCTTGCCAAGGGCCAGGACGCCTACGCGGTGATCAAGGCGAGCGACGTCATGGTGGCGGTGGATTGACGTCGCGCGCCGTCCGAGCGTGAGTGTCCGTGATGGCTCGTCTCGACCGTCGCGCATTCGTCCATGGAGTCGCCGCCGCCGCAGCCGCGGCGGGCCTTCCGCGTCGTGCGCGCGCCGCTGCGTTGACCGATGCGGCCGGACGCAGCGTCGAGATCCCGGAGCGCGTCAACCGCGTGTTTCCGTCGGGACCGCCGGCCGCGATCCTGCTCTATACCTTGGCGCCCGACCTGCTGCTCGGCTGGCCGCGCGCCAATCGCGCCGACGAGCGCGAGTTTTTGCTGCCCGACATCGGCGCGCGGCCGGAGGTCGGGCGCCTCACCGGGCGCGGCAACACTGCCAACCTCGAGGTCGTGCTGGCGCTCAAGCCCGATCTCATCCTCGACGTGGGCTACATCGATCCGACCTACGTGTCGCTGGCCGACCGCGTGCAGCAGCAGACCGGCATTCCTTACGCCCTGCTCGACGGCCATTTCAGCAAGGCCGCCGAGACCTATCGCGCGCTGGGCACGCTGGTCGGGCGCAAGGACGACGGCGAAAAATTCGCCAACCATGCCCAGTCCACGCTGGACACCATGACGCAGCGCGTTGCGCGCGTGCCGGAGGACAAGCGGCCGCGCGTTTATTACGCGCGCGGGCCGCGCGGGCTCGAGACCGCGCTCGGCGGCTCGATCAATGTCGAGACGCTGGAATTCCTCGGCGGGCGCAACGTGGCGGCGGAACGGCGCGGCGGGCTGGCCGTGGTGTCGATCGAGCAGGTGTTGTTGTGGAATCCTGACGTGATCATCACCATCGACCGCGACTTCGCCACGAGCGTCCGCCAGGATCCCACCTGGGCCGCCGTCGCGGCGGTGCGCGCCGGCCGCATCCATCTGTCGCCAAAGGTCCCGTTCGGCTGGGTCGACTTCCCGCCGTCGGTCAACCGGTTGATCGGGCTGTGGTGGCTTGCGAAAATTCTCTATCCGGACCTGTTCCCGGAAGATCTGCGCGCACTCACGCGCGATTTCTATGCCATGTTCTATCACGTGGCGCTGAGCGACCCGCAGATCGACCGCGTGCTGGCGGGACGGGACTGATGAGCCAACCATGCGCAACGTGGTTCAGCCGGCCGAAAAATTGTCCGTGCGGCGCTCCGCCCTGCCCGGCTTCATGGTGGCGCTGCTGATCCTGTTCGCCGGCCTCGCCGTCGCGTTCACGCTCGGCCGCTATCCTGTCGGGCTGACCGACGTGTTCGACGTACTGACGGCGCGGGTGACCGGCCATCCGTCTGGCGTCGCGCCGGCGGTGGAAAGCGTGATCCTGCAGGTGCGCGGGCCGCGGGTGCTGGCGGCGGCGCTGATCGGCGCCGCGCTGGCGGTCGCCGGCACCGCGTTCCAGGGACTGTTCCGCAACCCGCTGGTCTCCCCCGACATCCTCGGCGCCTCGTCGGGCGCGGCGCTCGGCGCCGTGCTCGGTATCTACTTTTCGCTCGGCGTGTTCGCCATCCAGGGCGTCGCCTTCGTCGGCGGGTTGGTGGCGGTGGCCGCCGTCTACCTGATCGGGTCGGCGGTACCGGCACGCGATCCGATCCTGCTGCTCGTCCTCACCGGCGTGGTGGTCGGCGCGCTGCTCGGTGCCGGCGTTGGCCTGGTGAAGTATCTCGCCGACCCGTACAACCAGCTCCCGGCCATGACGTTCTGGCTGCTCGGCAGCCTGGCGGCGACCGGCGTGTCCGACCTGGTGCCGCTGTTCGGTCCGGTCGCGCTCGGCACGCTGGTGCTCATGGCGCTGCGCTGGCGCATGAACGTCATGTCGCTCACCGAGGAGGAGGCACGCGCGCTCGGCGTGCCGACCGGCGTCCTGCGCGTCGCCATCGTGACGGCCGCAACCCTCGTCACCTCGGCCAGCGTCGCGACCGCGGGCGTCATCGGCTGGGTCGGACTGATCGTGCCGCACCTGGCGCGCTCGCTCGTCGGCCCCGATTTCTCGCGCCTCCTACCCACCGCCGCAATTCTCGGCGGCGGCTATCTCCTGTTCATCGACACTCTGGCGCGCACCGGATCGAGCGTGGAAATCCCGCTCGGTATCCTCACGGCCGTGATCGGCACGCCGTTCTTCATTTGGCTCTTGGCGAGCGTTCAGCGCACATGGTCATGATCGACG
>DATFWC010000382.1:0-4564 GCA_035259885.1 Xanthobacteraceae bacterium | reverse complement strand
GGACAAGCGGCTGGTCAACTGGGACCCCAAGCTGCTCACCGCGATCTCCGACCTGGAGGTCCAGCAGGTCGAGGTGAAGGGTCACCTCTGGTACATCAAGTACCCGGTCGAAGGACTTGAAAACACGTTCATAACCGTGGCTACCACGCGGCCCGAGACGATGCTCGGCGATACCGGCGTGGCAGTGCATCCGGACGACGAACGCTATCGCGACCTGATCGGCCGCAATGTCGTACTGCCGCTGGTCGGCCGGCGCATTCCCAGCGTGGCCGACGAGTACTCCGATCCCGAGAAGGGCACGGGCGCCGTCAAGGTGACGCCAGCGCACGACTTCAACGACTTCGAGGTTGGCAAGCGTCACGGCCTGCCAATGGTCAACATCTTCGATGTCGAGGCCAAGCTTGATCTCGACGGCAACGAGGATTTTTTGGCCCACGTGCCGCCGTCCCCGGAGCTCGCCGAGACATTGCGATTGCACGGCGTGGACCGCTTCGCGGCGCGCAAAAAAATCGTCGCGCGCCTCGAGGCGGCGGGCCTGATCGACCGGATCGAGCCGCATGTCCACACGGTGCCGCATGGCGACCGTTCGGCCGTGGTGATCGAGCCGTTCCTGACCGACCAGTGGTACGTCAACGCGCATGAGCTGGCCAAGCCGGCGCTGGCGGCGGTGCGCGAGGGCCGCACCGTGTTCGTGCCGCCGCATTGGGAAAAAACCTATTTCGAGTGGATGGAGAACATCCAGCCATGGTGCATCTCGCGCCAGCTGTGGTGGGGACACCAGATCCCGGCATGGTACGGGCCGGACGGGAAAGTGTTCGTCGCCGAGACGGAAGACGAGGCGCTGGCCGAGGCGCTGACCCACTATACGGAGACGGAAGAGATTACGCCGGAGCACGGCCACGACATCGCCGCCGATCCTGAGCAACGGGCAAAATTTCTCAACGAATACCTGCGCCGCGACGAGGATGTGCTCGACACCTGGTTCTCCTCGGCGCTGTGGCCGTTCTCCACCCTCGGCTGGCCCGACCAGACGCCGGAGCTTGAGCGCTACTATCCGACCACCGTGCTGGTCACCGGGTTCGACATCATCTTCTTCTGGGTCGCCCGCATGATGATGATGGGCCTCCATTTCATGCGCGCGGTGCCGTTCCGCGACGTCTACATCCATGCGCTGGTCCGCGATGAGCGCGGCGCCAAGATGTCGAAGTCGAAGGGCAACGTGATCGATCCGCTCCAACTGATCGAGCAGCACGGCGCCGACGCGCTGCGCTTCACGCTGGCCGCGCAGGCCGCGCAGGGCCGCGATATCAAGCTTTCGCCCCAGCGCGTGGAAGGCTACCGCCACTTCGCCAACAAGCTGTGGAACGCGGCGCGTTTTGCCGAGATCAACGGCTGCGTGCGTGTCGAGGGTTTCGATCCGCGCGGCGCCCAGGAAACGCTCAACCGCTGGATCGCGCACGAGACTACGCGCGCCGCCGACGAAATTTCGCAGGCGCTGGACGACTACCGGTTCAACGAGGCTGCCAACAGCGTCTACCGTTTCGTGTGGAACGTGTTCTGCGATTGGTACGTCGAGCTGGCCAAGCCTTATCTCATCGGAGCCGATGGCGCCGCCAAGAACGAGACCCAAGCCATGACGGCCTGGGCGCTCGACCAGATTCTAAAGCTCCTGCATCCGTTCATGCCGTTCGTCACCGAGGAGCTGTGGCGGGTCACCGGCGAGACCGGCGCCCCGCGACGGGGCCTGCTCGTGCTCAGCGACTGGCCGCAGCTTGCCGGGCTGGAGGACGCGACAGCCGAAGCCGAGATCGGCTGGGTCATCGATGTGATCAGCGCGGTCCGCTCGGTGCGCGCCGAGATGAACGTTCCGGCCGGAGCGCAGGTCCCGCTCGCCCTGGTGACCGACAATGCCGACGTGAAGGCGCGCGCCCGCAGGTGGGACGACGTGATCCGGCGGCTGGCGCGCATTTCCACCATGGATTTCCCGAGCGCGGTGCCCCCCCAATCGGTGCAGGCCGTGGTGCGCGGCGACGTCGCGGCGCTGCCGCTTGCCGGCGTCATCGACATCGCGGCCGAGCGCGCGCGCCTGGAAAAGGAAGTGGCCAGGGTCACGGCTGACATCGCTCGCATCGATGGCAAGCTCGGCAATCCAGATTTCATCGCCCGGGCACCTGAGGACGTGGTGGAGGGCGAGCGGGAGAAGCGGGATGAACTGGAAGGCCGGCGCGCCAAGATCACCGAGGCTCTGGCGCGGCTGAAAGACACAAAGTAATGCGGCGCTGGGCCCGACGGCTCGGTTGGTCGCTTCTCGTTCTTCTGGCGGCATTGGTGGTCGCGACGCTCGTCACGGCCCGGTGGGGCGACGCGAAGCTCTATCCGGCGCCGGCCGGCGTGCCACGGGTTGAGGTGTTCGTGGTCAGCCACGGATACCATGCCGGCATCGTGGTGCCGCGCGGGCCGATGGCCGATGTCGCCAGTGCGCAGGGACAGGCCGCGCTCGTGCTCCTGGCGGAGCGGTTCTCCGACTATCGCTGGCTGGAGATCGGGTGGGGCGACGAAGGGTTCTACACCTCGGTGCCGACCATCGCATCGCTGACCGTCCGGTCGGCTGTGCGGGCGCTGTTCCTTCCCGGCAACCCGTCAGTTCTGCATGTGGCCGGCCTGGGCAACGGTCCACGCGCGGCCTTTCCGGCGGCCGACATGGTGCGGCTCGGCCTGAGCGAAGCCGGATTCGCCCGGCTGCTGACGCGCATCGATGCGACTTTCGCGCCTGGCCCGGAGGATCTCGGGCCCGGCCTCTATGGACCGAGCCGATTCTATCGTGCGCGCGGCGCCTTCCATGTCTTCAATGTTTGCAATCACTGGATCGCCGGCCTGCTCGACGCCGCCGGGGTTCCGACCGCCCCTGTGCTGGCAACGCTGCCGCCGGGTCTGCTCATCGACCTCCGCTGGCGCGCCGGTGCGGTGGCGCTGCCGCGATCCGGGTGAGCGCGAACATTCCCTATCCCTGCGGTTGTGCTATCCTGGCGGGAGCCGCATGGCGCGAAGCCGAGGGAGGATGAAATGGGCAGTGAAGCGACCAACGTGGCGAAGCTCCAGGAGGCCTACGCGCGGTGGAGCGACACAAAGGGGCACAGTGCCGATCACTGGATGGGGCTTGTGGCCGATGACATCCAATTCGGTTCGCTCGCCCAGGGGGCGCCGCGCGTCACGTTCCTGAAGAGCTACAGCAACCGCGACGCCTTGGCTGACTATTTCGCCGCCGTCCTGGTCGACTGGGAGATGATCCATTTCACTCCTGGCGAATTTGTCGCCCAGGACGATCGCGTGGTCATGCGCGGCTCCATGGCCTGGCGCAACAAGCACACTGGCCGCACCGTGGAGACGCCGAAGGTCGATTATTGGCGGTTCGCGGGCGGCAAGGCGGTGGAGTTCTACGAATATTATGACACGGCGCGCGTTCTCGCGGCCGCATGCGGCGACACCCACGTGGCCTACGCGGATCTGGTGAAGACCGCCTGAGCCGGAAGAGGAACCGACCGGGTCCTAGCGCCAGGCCGGCTCGCTTTTCTTCTCATAGTCCTCGAATGCCTTGACCAGGCCGCCGAGGACTTCGGCGGCGGTCTCGAACATCGCCTTGAACTGCGGCTCGTCGACCTTTTTGATGTCCTCGCGCAGATGGTCCATGATCTCGCGCAGGCGGGCCTGCATCTTTCGCGTATGGTGGCGCGGATCCGCTTGCTCTGCCGGCATGCGACGTCTCCTGTGTGGAAAGCCCGGACACTGAACCGGGGCGGCGGCGGTCGGTTCCGCCGCCTCATGCGGATGTGAGCCCCGATTTTGGCGGATGACGCGATGTTTGACCTCAACAACCGGAAGGGTGGCCCCCACCTGATCGTCACGGCCAAGACCGCGCACAAGGTGCACTTCTTCGATGCCGCGACGCTGACAATGACGGCGACGCTGGACATGCCGGGCTCGACCCACGAGCTCGCGCTCTCGCCGGACGGTCGCACCGCCTATGGCTCGGTCTATGGCGACGGCATTTTCATCAAGCGCGTCAACCCGGATCGGCGCATCGTTGTGATCGATCTGCCGTCGAAGTCGCTTGCACGGGTGATCGATCTCGGGGCCGTCTATGCGCCGCACGGCGTGATGATGGACGAAGGCGGCACCTTGTGGTCGTCGGCCGAACTCGGCAATGCCGTGCTGGCAATCGATCCGGCAACCGGCGCGGTGCAGAAGGTCGACGTCGACGGAACCGCTCATTGGCTCGTCATCAGCCATGCCACCGGAAAAGTGTTTGTGTCGGTCAAGGCGGACCATCTGGTGGTGGTCGATCTGGCGCGCCGCGTGGCGGTCGATCGCATCGAGCTGCCGCATATCGTCGAGGGCCTGGCGATCTCGCCGGACGGCGCAACCGTCTATGTGTGCGGCCAGACCGCCGCCGAGCTCTATGTGATCGACGCGCGCACGCAGGCGCTGACCAGAACCGTGCCCATCGACGGCGCCGACGCCAGCAAACGGCAGATGCGGCGGGTGCGGGTGTCGCCCGACAACCGAT
>DATFWC010000381.1:0-2773 GCA_035259885.1 Xanthobacteraceae bacterium | reverse complement strand
CTGCTCAATCCGGCGGCGTTCTCGGCCAATCCCGTCGCCGGTCCGCCACAGGCGGCCAAGGTCACCGGCTTCGGCGCCAACGTCCAGGAAGTCACCGCAGCCGTCACCGGTACCGGGACGTTCGCCAACCCGACCGTGACGCAATTCGGTGCCGGCAATGGCGGTCTTCTCCGCATCGTGGTGAACGGCACGAACTACGACGTCACGATCAACGACACCGACACGCTCAACACGCCGGTCACCGGCATCATCGACAAGATCAACGGCATCCCGGGCCTCAATGCGGCCGGTGTCACGGCGTCCCTGGACACCTCCGGCGGCACCAACAAGCTCCGGCTTGCGGCCGCCAACCCCGACGTCGACTTCTCGGTCGATCCCGCGTCTGCTGACGTCACCACCGCGCGCCTGGGCATCGCCGAGCAGGCCTACAATTCGCGCAACCTGCTCGACCTCGGCCTGGTCGGCCAGGGCGACACGCTCAACATCGCCATCGGCGCCAGCAACACCAGCCTCACGTTCGGCACCGGCCCCGGCGAAATCTCGACGCTCGCCGAGTTCACCGCCGCGCTCACCCCGCCTGCGCCCACGCTCAATGGCGGCATCGCCTCGATCGACGCCAATGGCAATCTCTCCATCACGGCGAACGCCATCACCGACACCATCACGCTCAGCGGCACCGCCGCGACGCGCATGTCCAACTTCGGCGTGCAGACGCTCACGGCGCTGCCGTCGAACCAGGTTGTGCTCGGCCAGGACATCAGCCCGTTCATCGCCCAGTCGCTGGGCGGCCAGGCGATCACCGCCTATGACAGCTCGGGTGCGCCGGTGAACATCCAGTTCCGCTGGGCCAAGGTCTCCAGTTCCCTCTACGGCGGCAGCGACACCTGGAACCTGTTCTACCAGGTGAATTCCAACCCGGCGAACACCGACGTCGCCTGGCAGAACGTGGGCATCAACTACACGTTCGACGCCAACGGCCAGATGAACCCGACGGTCGCCAACGTCACTCTGCCCAATGTCACGGTGGACGGCATCTCGCTCGGCACCATCCAGCTCGTGCACGGCACCGGCGGCCTCACCCAGTTCTCCGATCCCAACGGCGTGGTCCAGACCAACCAGCTCCAGCAGAACGGCTTCCCGGCCGGCGAGCTGCAGACGGTGTCGGTCAATGACAAGGGCCGCGTGATCGGCAGCTACACCAATGGCCGCACCATCGACCTCGCCGAGATCACGCTCGCCGACTTCAACGGGCCGAACATGCTCAAGCGGCTCGACGGCGGCGCCTTCGCGGCCACCGACGAGTCGGGTCCCGCCATCTTCGGGGCGCCGGGAAAAATCGTGGGCGGCGCGCTCGAAGGGTCGAACACCGACATCGCCGATGAGTTCTCGAAGCTCATCATCACGCAGCAGGCCTACTCGGCGAACACGCGCATCATCACCACCGGCAACCAGATGGTGCAGGATCTGCTGAACATGATCCGCTGAGGTTCGGCCGGTAATGCGTTGAAGGACGTCGTTCGGTCATGAGTCTGACCCAGGCGCTCAATACCGCGATCTCCGGCCTGCGGGTGACGCAGGCCGGGCTGTCGGTCGTCGCCGGCAATGTGGCGAACGCCGACACCGACGGTTATGTGCGCAAGACGACGAGCCAGGTCGCCACCGCGGCCGGCGACTTCGGCATCGGCGTCCGCACCGAGGGCATCAATCGCGAGCTCGATCTCTACGTGCAGAAGCAGCTGCAGATCGAGGGCTCCGGCGCCGCCTATGCCGGCCTGCGCGCCGACTTCTATCAGCGGCTCCAGCAGATCTACGGCGAGCCCGGCTCCGACGCGGCGCTGGAGACTACGTTCAACAAGTTCACGTCCGCCGTCCAGGCGCTGTCGACCACGCCGGATTCCACCTCGACCCGCAGCATCGTGCTGAGCACCGCCCAGGTGCTCACCCAGCACCTCAACGGCATGACGTCGGACATCCAGGCGCTGCGCACCGACGCCGAGCTCCAGCTTGCGGACGCAGTGCGCCAGGCCAACGAGGCGATCCAGAAGATCGCCGACCTCAACAAGCAGCTCGCCGCGACGCAGGGCAAGGACGCCACCGCAGCGGCGCTGCAGGATCAGCGCGACTCCTACGTCAATCAGCTCTCGCAGCTGATGGACATTCGCGTGACCCAGGGAACGAACAACCAGATCTCCGTCTCGACCGGCTCGGGCATGCAGCTGGTCGCCATCGACGCCGCAAAGCTGTCGTTCGACGCCCACGGCATGCTCACGGCCGGCACGACGTGGAGCGCCGATCCGGCCGAACGCGGCGTCGGGACCATTACGCTTGCCACGCCCAACGGCGGCGGCGTCGACCTGGTGGCGTCTCACGCGTTCCGCTCCGGCAAGATCACGGCCCTGCTCGAGATGCGCGACCAGATCCTGCCGCAGGCGCAGGCGCAGCTCGACCAGATCGCCGCCGCCCTGGCCGGCGCGCTGTCCGACCGCACCATCGCCGGCACGCCGGTGAACGGCGCTCAGGACGGCTTCGATCTCGACGTCGGGAGTCTGGCGCCCGGCAACCACATCGATCTCACCTACAAGGATCTCGCCACCGGCGCGCTGCGCCAGGTGACCATCGTCCGCGTCGACGATCCGGGCGCGCTGCCGCTCAACGAGGTCACGCCCGACGGCGCGCGCCGCACCGTCGGCGTCAACTTCGCGGGCGGCATGGCGTCGGTCGTGGCGCAGCTCAACGTCGCGCTCGGCTCGCAATTCCTCGACTTCTCCAACCC
>DATFWC010000380.1:0-2630 GCA_035259885.1 Xanthobacteraceae bacterium | reverse complement strand
CGCATGCCCAGGCCAACGGCATCCCCGAATCGCTCGTCCATCGCGTGGTGATGCGCGAGAGCCGCTACAATCCCCGCGCGGTGAGCCGTGGCAACTACGGCATCATGCAGATCCGGTTGGGAACGGCGCGCGCCATGGGCTACACCGGCTCCGCCGCCGGGCTGCTCGACGCCAACACCAACATGACCTACGCGGTCCGCTATCTCGCCGGCGCCTATCGCGCCGCCGGCGGCAACGCCAACCGCGCCGTGGCGCTTTATGCGAGCGGCTACTACTACCAGGCCAAGCGCCAGGGCTTCTCGCCCTACGCCACCGCGCAGAGCGCGCCGCCGGCATTTGCGATGTCAGCGCGCTACGCCACGCCGGCCCGCGCCAGCATCCCGCCGGTCCAGAACTTCGGACCAACCATACGGTACGAGTGACGGCTCGAGTTTGTGCTGAGTCTCGAGCGCACCCCCTCCCCCGGGAGGGGGTGCTTCATTTTGATCATCACGCCGAGCGAACTCCCGAATCGGCGCGAGCGGAGCGCCTTGACGCGCGCAGGCGTTCGGTGGCGGCGAGGTCGAGCTCCAGCGTGTCGGGATCGATCACCACGCCATAAAGGTCGGCTGCTGCGGCGGCCGACACGTAGCCCTGGCGAACGTCGGCCTGCACCTCGGCAACCGGACGTTCGAATGGCGAGCCATAGCCGCCGCCGCCGCCCGAGCGGACGCGGAAGGCATCGCCGGGCTTGAGCTGCGCCACCAGCACCTTGGCATTGGGAAAATCGGTCTTCCACGCGCCGCCCAGCCGCAGCGCCACCGAATTGCCGGTGCCGTCAAGCCCGCCGTCGAGGCCCCAGGGCCGGCAGTGCGCGCGCTCGATCTGCGTGTTCATGGTGAGGTTGGTGCGCGCGCGCACGACCCGCTCGACGCCCAGCCCGCCACGATGGCGGCCGGCGCCGCCCGAATCCGGCACCAGCGCATAGCTCTCCACCACCAGGGGAAATTTTGCCTCCGCCTGCTCGTTGGGGCCGTTGTGGGTGTCGCCGTCATTGATGCACACCGTGGCCGACACGCCGTCTTCATTGTGCTTGGCGCCCCAGCCGCCACCGAGCGGACCGAAATTGGCGATGAAGAACTCCTGGGCCCTGGGATTGATGCCGTGGCAGGTGGCGATGAGCAGGTCCGCATGGTGGCCGGCGATGACCGAATCGGGAATCGCGGTGCTGAGCGCCTTGAACACCGTGTCGACGATGGTCATCGGGTAGGTCATCCACCAGCGCATGGGCGCTGGCCGCGTCGCGCTCACCACGCGGCCGGGCGGCACGATGGTCTTCAGGCTGCGGAACGAGCCGTCGTTGATCGGATAGTCGGTAGGCGAGGTCAGGCACTTGTAGGCGACCTGCGCGCAGGCGTGCCCGGTGGTGATGCCGGAATTGTAGAAGCCGCGCACCTGGCGCGACACCTCGGTGAGGTCGATCGTCATCTCGTCGCCTTTGACGGTGACGCGCACGCGGATCGGCACCGGCTTTCCCACCTCGATGCCGTCGTCGTCCATGAAGGATTCTGCCATGTACTCACCGTCCGGAATGGCACGCGTGCGGGCGCGCGCCAGCGCCGCCGACTGGTCCATGATGGCAGCGATCGCGTCGAGCACAGGCGCGCGGCCGTAGCGCTCGATGAGCTGGATGAAGCGGCGCTCGCCGGTCTTCACCGCCGTCACCTGGGCGCGCAGGTCGCCCATGGCGCGGCTGGGCAGACGCACGTTCTGGCGGATCATGTCGACCACGTCCTGGTTGACCACGCCGGCCTTGTGCAGCTTGACAATCGGGATCTGGATGCCTTCGGAAAAAATGTCGGTGGTCATGCCCCCGAGCGTGCCGCCGATGTCGAGCCAATGCGCCATGCAGCAGGAGAAGCCGACCAGCGCGCCGCGATGGAAGATCGGCAACGTCAGGGTGACGTGGTTGAGATGGCTGCCGGTGAGATAGGCGTCGTTGGTCACGTAGATGTCGCCGGGATTGATGTTCTCGCGGCCGAAGTGGCGGATCTTGGCCTTCACGGTCTCGGCCATGCCGCGGATGAACATGGGCAGGCCGATGCCGATCGACACCGTCTCGCCCTCCGGCGTGAACAGGCCGGTGGTGAAGTCGAGCGCCTCGTAGATGATGATGTTGTAGGCGGTGCGCATGAGATTGGTCTTCATCTCTTCGGTCACCGCGATGATACCGTTGCGCACGATCTCGGTGACGACCGGATCGACCTTCGATTTTTTTGTGCTTTTCTTCGCCATGTTCAGCGCTCTCCTTCAGCGCGAAGCCGCAGCGAACTCGGCGCGCTCCCTCTCCCCAGCGGGGAGAGGGCTGGGGTGAGGGGGTTGGTGAATCCCGACACACCCTTGCCCCCTCACCCGGCGCGCTATGCGCGCCGACCTCTCCCCAACGGGGAGAGGTGGAGAAAGCTGCGTTGCCGTGCCTGACTTCATCGCCCGCCCACCGCGATCACGAGATTGCCCAGCGCATCCACCTCGAGCGCATCGCCCGGCATCAGCACGGTGGTCGAGGCGTGCTCCTCGATCAAGGCCGGGCCCTTGATGCGATTGCCGGCCGCGAGCGCGGCACGACGATACGTCGGCGTGTTGACGAAACG
>DATFWC010000379.1:0-3880 GCA_035259885.1 Xanthobacteraceae bacterium | reverse complement strand
GCTATCGTGACCCGGCGGAGCTCGAGGCGCTGGTCGAGCGGCGGGCGGTTTCCGGCGTGTTCGTCACGGTTCACAACGTCCAGGGGCGGACGACCGACAGCGTCAGGCGCAGCATCGACGCGCTGCAGGAGAAGCGCCGCGGGCAGCAGCTGGCGCCGCTGTGGATCGCCACCGACCAGGAAGGCGGCGCCGTGTCGCGCCTCTCACCGCCGCTGGCCCGCTCCGACCGGCTGTCGGATCTCGTGGCGCGCCATCCCGACAAGGCCGAGCGTTCCGCCGCGGCCGCGCAACTCGGCTCCGAGCACGGCCGTGCGCTGGCATCCGTCGGCGTCAACGTGAATTTTGCTCCGGTGGTGGACTTGAACCGCCGCGTGATCAATCCGGCCGATCGCCTGACCCGCATCCATGAGCGCGCCATCTCGGCGGACCCGCGGGTCGTCACCGAGGTTGCCGGCCGCTACTGCGCGGCGCTGTGGCAGCACGGCGTGCATTGCACGCTGAAGCATTTTCCCGGGCTGGGTCGCGTCCTCGCCGACACGCATGTCGCGAGCGCCGATCTCGCGACGTCCACGCGCGAGCTCGAAGCCGCCGACTGGATTCCGTTCCGCGCGCTCATGCCGGACAGCAGCGCCTTCACCATGCTGGGTCACGTGCGCCTGGCGGCGGTCGACGGCAAGCGCCCGGTGTCATTCTCGCCGGCCGTCGTCGCTGGCTTGATCCGCGGCGCGTGGCGACACGATGGCATCCTGGTGACCGACGATTTTTGCATGGGCGCCGTCACCGGCAGCCGTGAGGGCATCGGGGCCGCAAGCGTCGCGGCGCTCAATGCCGGCGTCGACCTCATCCTGGTGAGCTACGACCCCGACCAGTACTACCCGGTCATGCATGCGCTGCTGCAGGCCGACCGCGCCGGCCGGCTGCGCCGGGAGGTCCTTGCGCGCAGCGAAGAGCGGCTGAAACGGGTCGCCGGCCAAGGTATGGCCATGCTGGAGGCTCCGATGGCGCCCTGAAAACACCCGCCAAAATCGCGCTAACTCCTTGAGGCTGCCCAAAATCCTTGCTCTTGGGGCGAGCGCCCTGTACTCATCGGGGTGGGTTCCCGCCGCCTGCGCCGCGGCCGCCGAGAGGTTTTCCGTTTGCGTATTTTCCGCGCTGCCATCCCGCTGGCGGTCATCTTTGCCGCGATCGTGGGGGCATCCGCCGCGCACGCCGTCGAGGCCGTGAACGTGCGCCTGGACGCACCGGCCATCGACCTCACCGACGTCGTCGAGCGCCAGCGCACCGAAGGCGACCGCATTCAGGTGTCGATCGCGCCGGGCCCGGACGGGATCGTGCGCCGCATCGAGGTGCGCTCGCGCGAGGCCAATACCAATTGGGCCGTGGTGGCGCTCGCCAACAACAGCGACGAGCAGATCGAGCGCCTCCTCGTCGCGCCGCATTACCGCCTGGTGGACTCCGGTCTGTTGTGGCCCGACCTCGGCCTGTCCCGCATCGTCAACGTCACGCCGAGCTCTGGCGATCGCCCGGACCGCGAGGAGAGCGCCAGCGCCGACGTCTTTCGGCTCACACTCGACCCTGGCACTGTCATCACCTACGTGATGGAGCTGCGCACCGACAAGCTGCCGCAGCTCTATCTGTGGGAGCCCAACGCCTACAAGGACAAGGTCAACAGCTTCACGCTCTACTACGGCATCGTCATCGGCATTGCCGGCCTGCTGGCGCTGTTCCTCACCATCCTGTTCGTCGTCAAGGGCAGCATCATGTTTCCCGCCGCCGCCGCGCTCGGCTGGGCGGTGCTCGGCTACATCAGCATCGACTTCGGGTTCTGGGGCAAGGTGTTCGACGTCTCGGCCGGGGCCGAGCGCGTCTGGCGCGCGTCCGGCGAGGCCATCCTGGCCGCCACCCTGCTGGTGTTCCTGTTCGCCTATCTCAACCTCAACCGCTGGCACGTGCGCTACGTGCACATCACGGCGGCGTGGCTCCTGTTCCTCGGCGCCCTGGTGGCGCTGGCGCTGTTCGATCCGTCCTTCGCGTCGGGCATCGCGCGCTGCTCGCTGGCGCTGGTGGCGATCGCCGGTTTTGCCCTGATCGTCTACCTGGCGACGCACGGCTATGACCGCGCCGTGCTGCTGATCCCTACCTGGGTCCTGTTCGTGGTCTGGGTATTTGCCGCCGGCCTCGCCATCACCGGTCTCGTCACCAACGACATCGCCGGTCCGGCCCTGCTCGGCGGCCTGGTGCTGATCGTCATGCTGATCGGCTTCACCGTGATGCAGCACGCCTTCTCGGGCGGCACCACGACGTCGATCGTGTCCGACGTCGAGCGCCGCGCGCTGGCGCTCACCGGCGCGGGCGACATGATCTGGGACTGGGACGTGACCGTCGACAAGGTGTTCACCAGCGCCGAGACCGAGCAACTGCTCGGCGTCAAGCGCGGCACGCTTGAGTCTTCAGCGGCGCGCTGGCTCGATGTCCTGCATCCGCAGGATCGCGACCGCTTTCGCGCCGCGCTCGACGGCGTCCTCGAGCAGCGCCGCGGCCGCTTGTTCCAGGATTTCCGCCTGCGCACGGCCGACGGCCACTTTATCTGGCTGACACTCAAGGCGCGGCCGGTGGTCGGCTCGGACGGCGAGGTCGTGCGCCTGGTGGGCACGCTCACCGACGTCACCGAGTTCAAGACCGCCGAGGAGCGCCTGCTGCACGACGCCGTGCACGACAACCTGACCGGGCTGCCCAATCGCGAGCTGTTCCTCGACCGCCTGCAGGCGGCGCTGAGCTTCACCCGCGCCGACACCACGATCCGGCCGACCGTCATGGTGATCGACCTCGACCGCTTCAAGCAGGTCAACGATTCGGTCGGCATCGCGGTCGGCGACTCGATTCTGCTGACGCTGGCGCGGCGGCTTGGCCGCCTGCTCAAGCCGCAGGACACGCTGGCGCGCCTCACCGGCGACCAGTTCGGGCTGCTGCTCATCTCCGAGCGCGAGCCCGAGCGCATCACGGCGTTCGCCGATACCATCCGCCGTACGCTGCGCGCACCGATCACCTTCAACGACCGCGAAATCCTGCTCACCGCCTCGATCGGCCTCGTGCTCACCGACAGCGATCCGCCGAAGAAGGAGGACATCCTCAAGGACGCGGAGCTCGCGATGTACCATGCCAAGCGCATCGGCGGCGACCGCATCGAGGTGTTCAAGCCGGCGATGCGCGCGCGCAAGAGCGACCGGCTGACGCTCGAGACCGAGTTGCGCCGCGCCCTCGAGCGCAAGGAGATCAGAGTCCTCTATCAGCCGATCGTCCGGCTCGAGGACCGGACCTGCGCCGGCTTCGAAGCCTTGCTGCGCTGGGATCATCCGAAGCTCGGGCGGCTGTCGCCGTCGGAATTCATCACGGTCGCCGAGGAGATCGGCGTCATCGTCGATCTCGGCCTGTTCGCCCTGGAGAACACCGCAAAACAGCTCGCGATCTGGCAGCGCTCGGTGCGCAGCCGCGAGCCGGTCTTCGCCAGCGTCAACGTATCGTCGCGCCAGCTTCTGCGCCGCGACCTGATCCAGGACGTGCGCACTGTGCTGGCGCGCTCGCCGCTGGCGCGCGGCACGCTCAAGCTCGAGCTGACTGAGTCCATCGTCATGGAGAACCCGGAATACGCCGCGCAGATGCTGACCCGCATGCGCGAGCTCGGCGCCGGCCTGGCGCTCGACGATTTCGGCACCGGCCATTCCTCGCTGGCCTACTTGCAGCGCTTCCCGTTCGACACGATCAAGATCGATCAGTCGTTCGTGCGCACCACCGGACGGGGAAAGCGTCCGGTCATCCTGCGCTCCATCATCGCGCTGGCACACGATCTCGGGATGGACGTGGTGGCGGAGGGTGCCGAGAC
>DATFWC010000378.1:0-6467 GCA_035259885.1 Xanthobacteraceae bacterium | reverse complement strand
TGCAGCTCCTCCCAGATGCGGGCGTCCGGCCAGTTGGCGATGTCCTCGTCCGGCGTGCACTGGAGGTAGAGCCGCGACAGCACCGGCGAGCGCATGGTGAACAGCGCGAAGCCGCGCGCATGGTGCACATAGATCAGCTCGCGCGAGATCGGCGGCGACTCGCTCAGAATTCCGAGCCAGGCGAACGGATATTCGCGGTCGTAGATGGTCAGCGCGTCCGCCGGAATGGCGGGCCGGCACATGCCGTGAAACCCGTCGCAGCCGGCAATGAAGTCGGCGGTCAGCTCGTCGTCCCGGCCGTTGTGGCGGAAGCGGACGCGCGGGGTCTTGCTGTCGCGTCCTTCCAGTGCCTTGGCCTCGGCCTCGAACAGGATTTCTCCGCCAGCCGCGAGCCGCGCGTCGATGAGGTCCTTCATCACCTCGTTCTGGCCGTAGATCGTCACCACCTTTCCGGTGAGCTCGGTGAGCGGGATGCGGTGGCTTTGTCCGGAAAAGCGCAGCGCCAGGCCCTCGTGCACCAGGCCCTTGCGGTGCAGGCGGTCGGCCAGCCCGAGCTCGGTCATAAGGTCGACCGTGCCCTGCTCGAGCAGGCCCGCACGCACGCGCTGCACCACATAGCGCCGGCTGCGGTTCTCCAGGATGACCGACTCGATGCCGTTGCGCTTGAGCAGATGCGACAGCAACAGGCCGGCCGGGCCGGCGCCGACGATGGCGACTTGCGTGCGCATGCTTGCGGTTCAGCGTCCCGGCAGCACGACGACCTTGGGACTGGTCGGCAGCGTCGTCTTCGACAGCACGAGCGACGGCGTTGCGTTGTACTCCACGTCCCACTGCTCCTTGGCGCGGCTGAGGAACCGGTTGAGCGTATAGGCGCTGAAGAAGTGCATGGGGATCATCAGCGGCGCCTTGAGGCTGGCCAGTACCTCGAACATGCCTTCGAGGTCCAGGGTCGCGCCGCCGTCGACCGGTACCATCACCACGTCGACCCGGCCCATCTCGTTGAGCTGCTGCTGGTTCAGCGTGTGATGCAGGTGCCCGAGATGGGCGATGCACATCTGCGCCGTCTCGAAGATGAAGATCGAGTTGCCGTGGCGCTCGGTGCCGCCGCCCACCCAGTCGCGGATGTTGGTTGGCACGTTGCGTACGCGCACGTCCTGAAAGGTCAGGTCGTGGCGCGCCGGCTGGTCCGGGCTCGGTCCCCAGCCGCGCAGCACGTGCTTGATGGCGGGGTCCGGCCGGTCGGTGTAGTGCGTCGAATGCGCATGGTTCATCGTGACGATGTCGGGCAGCACCGGCGACCGCACATAGTCGTTGTAGTCGGTGGCGATGCGCACCAGGCGCGGGCTTTCGATCAGGAAGGTGGAGTGGCCTGCATAGGTGATGCGCACCTGGTCGCCCGCGAGCGCAGTGCGGAACGCCGCCGGGATCGCGCGCGGCGTGTCGGAGGCCACGAGGCCGGGGCAGCGATCGGCGAGTTCCGATGTGGGCGGCACGGGCTGCGCCGGCGGTGCCGGCTGCTGGGCGGCAAGTTGGGAGGCGAACGCCACGACGAAGGCCGCCACCATCGGCAGCATACGCGACAGATAGGCGGCAACCGCCATGCTGGCCTCCGCGCTGATCAAACAGGCTCAACGCCAGGCCGGCGTCGGGCGCGCGCGACTGTGCCACGGTTGTCCGCGGCACAGCAAACCGGGCTAAGACAAATCTGATTGATCGGGCGAAAGCGCGGCGCTTTAATTTAGCGCGCTGGAACGATCAGGCCCTTGGTGGTGACCACGACCCAGCGGCCGTCCTGGCGGCGGATCTCCTCCACGCGGCCAGCTCCCGGCAACGTGGCACCGGGCTCGATCTCGATGATGCCGCGGCGGCCCTCGATCAGCGCGACGCCGTCGAACACGCGGCGTACCACGTAGTCCTCGATGATCACCGGCTTCGGCTTGGCCTCGGCGGCGGGCACCTGCGGCGCCGGCTTGTTCACCGTCCCGGTGATTTCGTTATGGTCGGCAACTCGGCGCTCGAGGCGTTCCACCGCTTCGCCGATCTTGGCGATCTTGGCGCTCGGATCGGCCTGGGCGCGTTCAGCGCGGTCGAGCCGCTCGGCGAGCTTGCCGAACTGCACTGCCGTCGTCCGGTTGGACAGCTCGACGGTATTGCGGAACGCGGTGAGGTCGCTGGCGAGCCGCGCCGCCAGGCCGCGGATGGCCGAGATCTCGGCCGCGGTTTCCTGCGCCGGCGTTACCGTCGCGGCTGGCGGGAAGGCGAGCTTCATCAGGCCCGGAATGAGGGCCGCGCCGGCTGCGCCGCCGAGACCAGCGGACAGCCCCAGCGTGGCCGCCAGCAGCGGGAAGCGGGATTTAGACTGCGCGGGTTTGGCCGGTGCGGGCTTGGCCGGTGCGGCCTTGGGCGGCGCGTTCGGGCGTTCGCGGCGGAAGGGTCGCAGCATGCTGGGCGCCGGCTCGGCAATCTGCGCGGCGGGCGGCAACTTGATCTCGGGCGCTGACGATTCGGAGCCTTCGCTGCGGGAGATCTCGATCTGGGGGGTCTCGGTCGGGACCAGGGCGGGGGCGGCGGAAATCTCTGGCACCGTGCTCGTGGCCGCGCTCGCGGGCGCTGCCGCCAGGGCTTCGCTGGCCGGCTCGGTGGCGGCGGCGTCGGTGGCGCCAGCCGCCGCGGCGGCCGTCGCTGTCTGGCTGGTCGGTTGCTGGATGTCGTTCTGCTCGGCCATGGCGGGCCCCCGGACAATGATAGTTATCAATTGGTAAGCAGACTTCGCTTACCAATTGGTTACCAGGCGGCATCCGGCCGCCCGGGGCCGTCACGTCGGGATACCGTTTTCCTCCGCCAGGCGTTTCAGCGAGGTTTCCGGCCGGGCGCCGAGGTGCTGGATCACTTCCGCCGCGGCGAGCGCGCCCAGGCGCGCCGCCGTGACGTGATCATGCTCACGCGCCAGGCCGAACAGGAAGCCGGCCGCGAACAGGTCGCCGGCGCCGGTTGTGTCGACCACGCGTTCGACCGGGAAGGCCGGCACGCTTTCGGTCTTCTCGCGCCTCACCACTACGCAGCCCTGCTCGCTGCGCGTGACCACCGCCAGCGCCGCATCCTTTTGCAGCGCCGCCAAGGCGGTGGCGAAATCAGCGGTCTGGTAGAGGCTGTGCAGCTCGGCCTCGTTGGCAAACAGGATGTCGACGATGCCCGACCGGATCAGGCCCAAAAACTCGTCACGCCAGCGGTCGACGCAGAAGGCGTCGGACAGCGTGAGCGCAACCTGTCGTCGGGCATCATGGGCGATCGCCGCGGCCTCGAGGAACGCGTCCTTGGCGTTCTGCGGATCCCACAGATAGCCTTCCAGGTAGGTGATGGCGGCGGCCGCGATCGTTTCGGCATGAACGTCGTCGATGCCGAGGTTCTGCGCCGCGCCGAGGAACGTATTCATGGTGCGCTCGCCGTCGGGCGTGACCAGGATATAGGAGCGCGCCGTCGAGGGGCCGTCCGGCGCCGGCGGCGTGTCGAAGGCGACGCCGGCGGCACGGATGTCGTGCAGGAAGACGCGCCCGAGCGTGTCGTCCCGCACCTTGCCGACGAAGGCGGCGCGCGCGCCAAAGCTGGCGACGCCGACGATCGTGTTGGCCGCCGAGCCGCCGGACATTTCCACCGCCGGCCCCATCGATCCGTAGATGCGCTCGGCCTGCTCCTCGACGATGAGCGACATCGTTCCCTTGCGCATGGCGTGACGCACGAGGAAATCGTCGTCGGCGCGCGCGATCACGTCGACGATCGCATTGCCGATGCCGAGGACGTCGAAACGGGGCTCTGCCATGAGGTCTCGCGGGGTTGGGGCGCGGCACTATAGCGGCCCGGACGGCGGCGGCAACGTGGGGCCGGCGCGCGCGGCGGCTTCCCGGCGCCGGCCGCCTCTTGCACCGGGGCGCGCCATCGTGGCATGGACGCCGCGCAATCGGCGAGGACTTTCATGGCGTTCAAGGAACGCGTGTTCTCCGGGGTGCAGCCCACCGGCAACCTGCATCTCGGCAACTATCTCGGCGCGATCGTCAGGTTCGTCGCGCTGCAGAGGGATTACGACTGCATCTATTGTGTGGTCGACCTGCACGCCATCACGGTGTGGCAGGATCCGGCCGAGCTGCCGCGCAGCATCCGCGAGGTGACGGCCGCCTTCATCGCCAGCGGCATCGATCCGGCCAAGCACATCATCTTCAATCAGAGCCAGGTGGCCGAGCACGCGGAGCTCGCCTGGATCTTCAACTGCATCGCCCGCATCGGCTGGCTCAACCGCATGACCCAGTTCAAGGAGAAGGCCGGCAAGGACCGCGAGAACGCCTCGGTCGGGCTCTACGCCTACCCGTGCCTGATGGCGGCCGACATCCTCGCCTACCGGGCCACCCATGTGCCGGTGGGCGAAGACCAGAAGCAGCACCTCGAGCTTGCCCGCGACATCGCGCAGAAATTCAACAACGATTTTTCCGCCTCGATCCACGCGCATGGCTTTGGCGACGCGTTCTTTCCGCTCACCGAGCCGCTGATCCAGGGGCCGGCCACGCGCGTGATGTCGCTGCGCGACGGCACCAAGAAAATGTCGAAGTCGGATCCGTCCGACCAGTCGCGGATCAATCTCACCGACGACGACGACGCCATCGCGCAAAAGATCCGGCGCGCCAAGACCGATCCGGATCCGCTGCCGCATGAGGAAGCCGGGCTTGCCGCGCGCCCCGAGGCCGCCAACCTGGTCGGCATCTACGCGGCGCTCGCCGACACCACGCCGGCCGACGTGCTGAGCAAGCTCGGCGGCTCGCAGTTCTCCACCTTCAAGGCCGAGCTGATCGAGCTCACCACCGCCAAGCTCGGCCCGATCCGCAGCGAGCTCGGCCGGCTGCTGCAGGACCCGACCTATATCGACTCGGTGCTCGCTGACGGCTCGCGGCGCGCGCAGAAGATCGCCGCCGAGACCATGCGCGCCGTCAAGGACATCGTCGGGTTCGTGCGCCAGTGAATCGGACCCGCCGGCCGATGCGAGCCGCATCCCTTGTCGCCGCCCTGCCGCTCGTGGCAGCATCCCGGCGCGTGCGACGTATCGCATGGGTCTGGCGGAAGCCCGGGGAGGCCCTATGAGCCGCAAACGCCGCAGCCACGAAGCCGGACACAAGCGGAAGTATCTCGTCGTCATCGACGATACGCCGGAATGCGACCGCGCCGTCTACTGGGCGAGCCAGCGTGCCGCCCGCACCAATTCCAGCCTGGTCATGCTGCGGGTGATCGAGACGCAGGACCGCAACCAGCAATGGCTCGGCGTCGCCGACATCATGAAGGCGGAAGCGCACGAGGCGGCGAATGCCGCGCTCGACAAGTTCGCCAGCCGCGCCAACGGCGTCGCCGGGCTGACGCCGGAGCGGGCGATCCGGGAAGGCGACGTGGCCGAAGAGATCCTCGAGCTCATCGAGGAGGATGAGGACATCGCCATCCTGGTGCTGGCCGCGGGCAGCGACAAGGAAGGGCCGGGCCCGCTGGTCTCCGGCCTCGCCAAGACGGCCGGCGCCTATCCGATTCCCGTCGCCATCGTGCCCGGCCATCTAACGGACGAAGAACTCGACGCCATGTCGTGATGGCGGCAGCCGCCGGTCCCACGGGGATCTCCGGATTGACCCGGCCCTGCCGAGGCACCATGTATAGATGAAGTGACGCGGCCTGCCTGGCCGCATCCTGTGGAGCAGAGCCATGTTCATTCAGACCGAGGCCACGCCCAATCCGGCGACGCTGAAATTCCTGCCCGGGCGCACGGTCCTGGCTTCGGGCACCCTCGACATGCGCGACCTCGACGAAGCCAGCCGCTCGCCACTGGCCGAGCGCCTGTTCGGCATCAAGGGCATCAGCGGCGTGTTCTTCGGCAACGACTTCATCACGGTGAGCAAAAGCGACGGCGAGTGGCAGCAGCTCAAGCCGGCGATCCTCGGCGCCATCATGGAGCACTTCATGTCCGGCGAGCCGCTCCTGCGCGATGCCGGCGCGGTGCCCGCCGAGGCTGAGGAGTTTTTCGAGCCGGCCGACGCCGAGACCGTCGCCACCATCAAGGAACTGATCGAGACGCGCGTGCGCCCGGCGGTGGCCAACGACGGCGGCGACATCACGTTCCGCGGCTTCAAGGACGGCGTGGTCTATCTCAACATGAAGGGCGCGTGCTCCGGCTGCCCATCGTCGACGGCGACATTGCGCCATGGCATCCAGAACCTGCTGCGCCATTTCGTGCCGGACGTGACCGAGGTGCGCCCGGTCTGACCCGGCGGCCGGCAGGCTGGCCGCCGATGACGCAGACCGGCGCCGGCCGTCTTCGTCCTGCGTCGATGCGTTATCCGCGATGCTGATCCTCGCCATCGACACGGCGCTTGCAGCCTGCGCGGCCGCCGTGTTCGACACCGACGGCGGCAAGGTCCTGGCGAGCGAGACTCTTGGGATGGCGC
>DATFWC010000377.1:0-2817 GCA_035259885.1 Xanthobacteraceae bacterium | reverse complement strand
CGCTCGGCAGCCTGGAGTTCTCCAAGCTGCTGGTGGAAAAGGCCGAGGTGGCGGTCTCGCCGGGCGTCGGCTTCGGCGAGCACGGCGAAGGCTACATCCGCATCGCGCTGGTCGAGAACGAGCAGCGCATCCGCCAGGCCGCCCGCAATATCCGCCGCTTTCTTGAATCGGCGCCGGAAAAGTTGCACAACGTCGTTCCCCTGGCGAACCGTCGCTGAGGGACCTTTTCTCAACTCTTTCCGGACGTTCCATGGTGGCGCCGCTGAAAGTGGGTGTTGCCGGGCTGGGCACCGTCGGCGCCTCGGTGGTGCGCCTGATCGAGCGCCAGCGCGAGGCGCTGCAGGCGCGCTGCGGCCGGGCAATCGAGATCGTCGCGGTCAGCGCCCGCACGCCGGGCAAGCAGCGCGACGCCGACATCGGCGCCATGCGCTGGGTCGCCGACCCGATCGCGCTGGCGCGCGATCCGGAGCTCGACGTGTTCGTCGAGCTGATCGGGGGTGCCGGCGACCCGGCCAAGAGCGCGGTCGAGGCGGCTCTCACGGCGGGCAAATCGGTGATCACCGCCAACAAGGCGCTGCTCGCCCGCCACGGCGTGGCGCTGGCCGCGCTCGCCGAGAAGCAGCATGTCGCGCTCAATTTCGAGGCCGCGGTGGCCGGCGGAATCCCGATCGTCAAGACGCTGCGCGAAGGCCTGGTCGGCAACAAGCTCGCGCGCATCTATGGCATCCTCAACGGCACCTGCAATTACATCCTCACCCGCATGGAGCAGGACAAGCTGTCGTTCGCCGACTGTCTCAAGGACGCGCAGCGGCTCGGCTATGCGGAGGCCGATCCGACTTTCGACGTCGAGGGCCATGACACCGCGCAGAAACTTTCGATCCTGGCCAGCCTGGCCTTCGGCACCAAGGTCGATCCCGATGCGATCTATGTGGAAGGCATCAGCTCGATCACGCCCGCCGACCTCGATGCCGCCGACGAGTTGGGGTACCGCATCAAGCTGCTCGGCGTTGCGGTGGCCACCGAGAAGGGCATCGAGCAGCGCGTGCACCCGACCATGGTGCGCAAGGACTCCGCCATCGCCCAGGTCATGGGCGTCACCAACGCGGTCACGGTGGACGCCGACGCCGTGCACGCCATCACGCTGGTCGGTCCCGGCGCCGGCGGAATGGCGACCGCCTCGGCGGTGGTCTCCGACATCGGCGACATCGCCCGCGGCGTGCGAACGCCACCGTTCGGCCGTCCGGCCGCCCGGCTGGCGGTCAGCGAGAAGGCGCCGATGCAGCGGCACGAAGGCGGCTACTATATCCGCCTGCTGGCGCTCGACCGGCCCGGTACCTTTGCGACCATCGCGCAATGCCTGGCCGAGCAGCAGATTTCCATCGAATCGATCGTGCAGCGCCATCGCGGCGGCCGCCCGCATGGCGGCGACGACCCGGCGAGCGCCGCCGAGCCGGTGCCGGTCATCCTGATCACTTATGCGACGACCGAAGATGCGGTACGAAAGGCGCTGGCGGCGGTGGAACGGGACCGGGTGATCTCGGGCGCTCCGCAGGTGATCCGCATCGAGAAGAACTGACGATTGCAAGAGGGGAACGCCGAATGCCCGCGCGCGTGATGGAACAGAAGGGTGCCTCCAACGTCATCATCCAGCCGCACCAGATGCTGGAGCGCATCCTGTCGCTCGAGATCGTGCGGGTAACCGAGCGGGCCGCGGTATCGGCGGCGCGCCTGCGCGGCCGCGGCAACGAGAAGGCGGCCGACCAGGCGGCGGTCGACGCCATGCGGCGCGAGCTCAACAAGCTGCCGATCCACGGCACCGTGGTGATCGGCGAGGGCGAGCGCGACGAGGCGCCGATGCTGTTCATCGGCGAGGAGGTGGGCAGCACCGGCTTCGAGGTCGACATCGCGGTCGACCCGCTGGAAGGCACCACGCTGTGCGCCAAGAACATGCCCGGCGCGATCGCCACCCTGGCGGTGGCCGAGGGCGGCACGCTGCTCAACGCGCCCGACGTCTACATGGAGAAGATCGCCATCGGGCCGGGCTATCCCCCGGGAATTATCGATCTCGATGCGCCGCCCGGCGACAACGTTGTGAAACTGGCCAAGGCCAAGGGCGTGAAGCCGGAAAACATCACGGCGCTGATCCTCGACCGTCCGCGCCATGCCGCGCTGATCGCCGCCGTGCGCAACGCCGGCGCTGCCGTGCGCTTCATCACCGACGGCGACGTCGCCGGCGTGATCCATACGGCCGATCCCGAAGGCACCGGCATCGACATCTATATGGGCGTCGGCGGCGCGCCCGAGGGCGTGCTGGCGGCAGCGGCGCTGCGCTGCATCGGCGGCCAGATGCAATGCCGGCTGGTGCTCGACACCGAGGAGAAGCGTGCACGCGCCGCCAAGATGGGCATCAAGGACCCGCGCAAGATCTACGGCATCGCCGACATGGTGAAGGGCGACTGCCTGTTCTCGGCCACCGGCGTGACCGATGGCTCCATGCTGCGCGGCGTCAAGTTCCGCCACGACGTCATCGAGACCGAGACCGTGGTCATGCGCTCGGTCACCGGCACCGTGCGCTGGATCCGCGCCGAGCACCGCCAGCTCGACAAGTTCCATCTGGATTGACGATGCGGCGGGCGGCGCTGCGCGTGCTCGTGGCCGCGGCGCTTTCGGCGCCGTCGGCTTTCGCGGCCCCGCAGGATTATTCGGACGCGTCGTGCCGCCGCTACCCGCCGCGCGCGGTGCTCAAGGACATCAAGGCGCGCGTCGAAGCGCTGCAGCGCATCGAGCGCGAGGCGGCCGACCGCATGGTCGGGCTTG
>DATFWC010000376.1:0-4198 GCA_035259885.1 Xanthobacteraceae bacterium | reverse complement strand
GGAACGCAGGCGATGACCAGGTCGGCGCCGGCCGCGGCAGCCGCATTGGTGTCCGTCACCTCATCGGCGAGCTTGAGCTCGGCGACGCGCCGCCGCGTCGCGGCCGAGCGCGCCGTCGCCACGATGCTGCGCACCACGCCTTGCGCGCGCGCCGCGCGCGCGATCGAGGAGCCGATCAGGCCGACGCCGATCAGCGCCAGGCGATCGAACAGCGGCTGCTCGGTCATCGCTCAGCCCTTGAGGAACTCGGCCAGCGCCGCCACGACGAGGCGGTTGGCCTCCTCGGTGCCGACGCTCATGCGCAGGGCATTGGGCAGCTTGTACGCCCCGACCTGGCGCAGGATCAGGCCGCGCGCCGTCAGGAAGGCATCGGCGTCCTGCGCCGTGCGCCCCTTGGTGCGGGGAAAATGGATCAGCACGAAATTGGCGGCGCTCGGCGTCACCTCGAGGCCGAGCTTGCCGATCTCCTCGGTCAGCCATGCGAGCCACCGCGTGTTGTGCTCGCGCGACATCTCGATATGCGCGCTGTCCTCGATCGCCGCCACGCCGGCCGCGATCGCCGGCAGGTTGACATTGAACGGCCCGCGGATGCGATTGATGGCATCCACGATGGGCGCCGGACCGTAAAGCCAGCCAAGCCGCAGGCCGGCGAGCCCGTGGATCTTCGAGAACGTGCGGCACATCACGACATTGTCGGACGTCGCCACCAGTTCGATACCGGATTCGTAGTCGTTGCGGCGCACGTATTCGGCATAGGCCGCGTCGAGCACCAGCACGACATGGGACGGCAGGCCGGCGTGCAGCCGCTTCACCTCGTCGAACGGAATGTAGGTGCCGGTCGGGTTGTTCGGGTTGGCGAGAAACACCAGCCTGGTCTGCGGCGTCACGGCGGCAAGAATCGCGTCGACGTCGGCGGTGTTATTCTTCTCTGCCGCCACCACCGGCTTGGCGCCGGCGCCCATCGTGGCGATCGGATAGACGAGAAAGCCGTGGGTGGTGTGAATCGCCTCGTCGCCGTCGCGCAGATAGGCGCGGGCCAGGAGATTGAGGAGATCGTCGGAGCCGGCCCCGCACACGATGCGCGCCGGATCGAGCCCGAAGGCGCGGCCGATCGCCTCGCGCAGATCCGTCGCCGATCCGTCGGGATAGTCCTGCAGCCGGTCGGCGACGCCACGATAGGCGGCGATCGCCTTGGGGCTAGGCCCGAGCGCCGACTCGTTGGACGACAGCTTGAACACGCGCGCCGCCCCCGGCGCCTCGCTCTTGCCGGGCACATAGGCGTCGATGTCGAGCACGCCGGGACGCGGCTGTGGGCGCGGCAACGCGGACATTCGGCTCAAAACCCCTTTACCGCCCGGTCGGAAGCGGACGCTGGCCTTCGGCCGAGACCGTATAACGGGTTGCATGGCTCCCGACGAGGGCCGAGGACCGGACGCTGGCGCCAGCCTTAACGAGCGCGTCCATGATGGCGGCGAGGCTGCCGCCGTGCGGCACCGAGATCAGCAGCGCGGCGCCGTCGAAGGCGCGGTCCGGCACCGCGATCACCTCCGCCAGTTCGCCGATCGCCCGCGCCGGCCCCGGGCCCCAACCGGCGACACGCACGCTCCACACCTCGACCTCGCGCACCATGGCGTCGGCGGCGGCGCGCGATACGACGAAGACGGGAAGCGCGGCCGGATGATCGGCCCGATCGACGAACGGCAGCCGCGCAATGATCTTCGGCGCCGCGTCGAACTCGAGGCTCGTCCACCAGGCGCCGGCCCCGGCCACTGCGAAGGCGGGGACCAGGCCGAGATCGCCGCGCGATTCCGCCACCGCGGCGACCACACCGGCGGCGCCCACATGCGCCACGAATGGCACCGTGAAGCCGAAGTGGAAGCGCGCGGAGTCGCGCATCACGGCTTCGCCGGCCGACAGGTCGGCATGCACCGCGAACGGCGCCTGCACATACGTGAAGGTCGCGATGATGACGCGCCAGATGCTCTCCGCGGTGTCGAGCGGCAGAATGCCATGGTGGCGCTCGACCAGGCGCCGCATCATTTCGGCCTCGCGCGCCGGGCGGAACGCGGAACCGGTCTCCTGGCTCTGCTTCACGGCGATCAGCCGGTCGATGATCTCGCCGCGCTCCATCAGCAGGCGATGCATCGTCTCGTCGATGCGATCGATCTCCCGCCGCAGATCGGCGAGGCTCGGCTGGTCGGCGCGGGTTGCCATGTTGGTAAATCGGCCTTCAGCAATCGGTAAGCAGTAAACAGTAATCAAGATCGGCGATTAAATGGAAGATCGCCGGCCATCGGATGACTGATCATTGGGCTCCGCGGCGTTCAGTGATAGGTTGGCGGCCGCGCCAATGCAAAGAAAACATTGACTCTCGCGGCCGGCCCTATACGTAAACCCGCCGCCGCCATACTCTTTTGGGCCGGCAGTATCAGGTCCGCCGGAGCGGAGCAGGATGGTCGAGGCTCAGGTCGTCAGGCGCGATTTTACCGCCCGCGTGCGTGAGGCGGAAGATCCGCACTCGCCGGTGGTGCGGTTCGGCCCGGAGCGGCCGCTGCGGCTCGATGCCGGCGTCGACCTGTGCCCGTTCCAGATCGCCTACCAGACCTACGGCAAGCTCAACGCCCGGCGCTCGAATGCGGTACTGATCTGTCATGCATTGACCGGCGATCAGCACGTGGCCAATACCCATCCGGTCACCGGAAAACCGGGCTGGTGGGAGACCATGGTTGGCCCGGGCAAGCCGATCGACACCGAGCGCTATTTTGTCATCTGTCCGAACGTGGTGGGCGCCTGCATGGGCACCACCGGCCCGTCCTCGCTCGATCCCACGACAGGGCGGCCGTGGGGCCTCGACTTTCCCGTCATCACCATCCGCGACATGGTGCGCGCGCAAGCCATGCTGCTCGACCATCTCGGCATCGACTCGCTGTTCTCCATCGCCGGCGGCTCGATGGGCGGCATGCAGGTGCTGCAGTGGGCGGCGAGCTATCCGGAGCGCGTGTTCTCGGCGCTGCCGATCGCCACGGCAACACGCCACTCGGCGCAGAACATCGCGTTCCACGAGGTCGGCCGCCAGGCCGTCATGGCCGATCCGGAATGGCGGCACGGCCGCTATCTCATCGAAGGCACCAACCCGCAGCGCGGGCTGGCGGTCGCCCGCATGGGCGCGCATATCACGTATTTGTCGGACGCCGCGCTGCACCGCAAGTTCGGGCGAAAATTCCAGGATCGCAGCAATCCGACGTTCTCGTTTGACGCCGATTTCGAGGTGGAATCCTATCTGCGCCACCAGGGCAGCACTTTCGTCGAACGGTTCGACGCCAATTGCTACCTCTATCTCACCCGCGCGATGGACTATTTCGATCTCGCCGCCGACTACGACGGCGTGCTCGCCAGCGCCTTCAAGGGCACGCCTACGCGTTTCTGCGTGATCTCGTTCACCAGCGACTGGCTGTTTCCGACGTCGGAGTCTCGCGCCATCGTACATGCCCTCAACGCCGGCAGCGCCCGCGTGTCGTTTGCCGAGATCACCACTGACAAGGGCCACGATGCGTTCCTGCTCGACGAGCCGGAACTCTTTGCTATCGTGCACGGGTTCCTCGACTCGGCCGGCAAGGCGAGGGGGCTTTGATGCTGCTCCGGCGCAACCACGACCGCACCATGGCGGAGGCGGCGCGCGGGCCGGGCGGCGCGCGTGTCGACCTCGTGCTGGTCGCCGCCATGGTGGAGCCAGGCTCGCGCGTGCTCGACGTCGGCTGCGGCGATGGCGAGCTGTTGCGGCTCCTGGCCGAGACCCGCGACGTCGATGGCCGCGGTATCGAACTCTCACGCGAAGGCGTGAACGAGTGCGTGGCCAAGGGCCTCGCCGTGATCCAGGGCGACGCCGATACCGACCTCGCCGACTACCCCGACGATGCGTTCGACTACGTGATCCTGTCGCAGACTCTTCAGGCGACGCGGCAGCCGCGCGCGGTGCTCGAGCACATGCTGCGGATCGGCCGCCACGCGATCGTGTCGTTCCCCAATTTCGGGCACTGGCGCATCCGCCTGCAGATCCTTTTCGGCGGGCAGATGCCGCAGACCGACAACCTGCCCTATGCATGGTACGAGTCGCCGAACATCCATTTCTGCACCATCAAGGATTTCCGCCAGCTCTGCCACGTGAGCGGTGCCAAGATGGAGAAGGCGGTCGCGCTCA
>DATFWC010000375.1:0-6300 GCA_035259885.1 Xanthobacteraceae bacterium | reverse complement strand
GAGCCGCGTCTCACCGCCGTGGGATCACTTCGCCGATCGCGCCGGCGTCGTACGCCGAAAAGAACACGCGCCCGTCGGAGATGGCGATGATGGCGCGCGGGCCGCTGCCGGCGACAGGAATCGGATATTCGCCGATGACCTCGCCGTCGGGCGACATGCGGCCGATCTTGTTGGCGAAGTTCTCCGTGAACCAGAGATCACCGTCCGGCGCCACCGCCACGCTGCGCAGCGACGCATCCGGCGTAGTCACCCTGAACTCGGAAATGTGTCCGGCACGGTCGATCCGGCCCAGGCCGTTGGCCCTGGTCTGCACGAACCATATGCTGCCGTCCGGATGGGTCGCCATCGCGCGCGGCTCGCAGTCGGGCGTCGGGATGGGATATTCCCGCACGTCGCCGTCGAGCGACATCCGCCCGATCCGCCCGGCCTGATATTCGCTGAACCACAGATCGCCGTCGCGCACGACGATCGAGAGCGGACGAGAGCCAGGCGTCAGTCCGTTGAATTCCGTCACCGCGCCAGCCGGCGTGATGCGCCCGATCTGGCTCGCCTCGGTTTCGGAGAACCACAGGTTACCATCCGGCCCCAGCATGATTCCATTGGGACCGGCGCCGGGCGTCGGAACCGGGAATTCGCTGACGACGCCGGACGGCGTGATTCGGCCGACTCGGTTGGCGGCGTTCTCACAGAACCACAGGTTACCGTCGGAACCGGCGATGATCCCGATCGGCTGCGCCGCCGGCGTAGGTGTCGGGAATTCGACAAAGTGACGTTCGGCCGGATCGAAGCGGCCGATTTTCGACGCGCCGCTCTCGCAGAACCACAGGCCGCCGTCCGGACCTTCAGCGATGATGTAGGGCCGACTGTCCGGGGTCGGAATCGCATGCAGGACGATATCGACGTCCGAAGTTGCTGCCGGCGCGAAAACCGTCCTGGTCGACGTCATAGAATGCTCCCGCCATTGCTCCGGTCGCAATTCCGCTCCACAGCGCCGAGCCATGCCGGAACCGGATGCGTCCCTCTCGCCCCGCTTTAACCACACTTTCAACTTGATCGGCCCGCAAAAACCTCTGCGATAGGATTGCATCCCAAGGGCTTTGGGAGAACAGCTTGGAACGACCGTTGAGTGCTCGCCGTGCGTGCGGGCGACGTTATCGGGCCTGCCGCGCCGGGGCAGCCGGATTGGCTGCCGGCTTGGCAATGCTGTTCGCCCCGGGCGCAGCTGACGCACAATTTAACCGACCGGATTTTGGATTCTTCGGCTCGAGCCCATTCGGTTCCGGCCAGTATGGCAGCGGTCATTACGGCACCCCCTTCTGGGCCCGGCCGCGGCCGCCGGCGCCAGCCGATCCCTATTATTTCAAGCCGCAGCGCAAGGCGCGCGAACCTGCCAAGGACACCCGCAAGGACACCCGCAAGGAAACCGCCAAGGAAACCGCCAAGAAGGAGCCGAAGGTCAAGCCGGCCGCCGGGCCGCTGCTGATCGCGGTTTCGCTCAACAGCCAGCGACTGACGCTCTACAGCAAAGGCACCGCCATCGCGCATGCGCCGGTGTCCACGGGCACCAACAGCCATCCGACGCCGACCGGCATTTTCAGCGTCATCGGCAAAGAGAAATTCCATCGCTCGAATCTCTACAGCAACGCGCCCATGCCGTTCATGCAGCGTATCACCTGGTCGGGCGTCGCCCTGCACCAGGGCGTGTTGCCGGGCTATGCGGCATCGCACGGATGCATCCGCATGCCTAACCAATTCGCCCAATACCTCTGGGGCACGACTCGCATCGGCGCGCGCGTCATCATCACGCACAACGAAGCGGTGCCGTTCGACATCGCCCATGCCAAGCTGTTTGCGCCCAAGCCGGAGGAAGAGCCGGCGGTGGCCGGTGGGGTCCCGACCATGGTGACCAAGATCGCCGAGACCGATCGGCCGGTCACCTCGAGCGATGCGCCGAAACCGGCGGTAGCGCGCCCCGCTACACCGGCGGGATCGCTGGACGGCGCTGCGACTTACGCCACCGGTCCGCGCGACGCAGCCGCCGATTTGAGCGACGTCATCGGCGTGCGTCCGCCCTCGCCCACCGCCACCGACGACACGAGTGCCGGCGCGGCCGCCGACAGCGTCGACAAGGGTGGGCGCGCGGCGGGAGCGGAAGTAAAGGACACGCCGCGCATGAGCGAGCCGGTTTCGGTTTTCATCAGCCGCAAGACCGGGCGGCTGTACGTCCGGCAAGGCTTTGAGCCGTTGTTCGACGTGCCGGTGACGATCCGCGATCCGGACGCGCCGCTCGGCACGCATCTCTACGTCGCGACCGACCTCACTGAGGACCGACGCGCCATGTCGTGGATCGCCGTCAACCTGGCGGGCTCCCCGGCCAGCGAGCCGGACCGCCGCCGCGGCGACCGCAAGTCCCGGACGGAGCACGAGCAGACGGCGAATGTGCCCGCCTCGCAGCGGCAGGCGGCGGCCGACGCGCTCGACCGCGTGGACATGCCCCCGGAGGCGGTCGACCGCATTTCCGACCTGCTCTCTCCCGGTGCCTCGCTCATCATCTCGGATTTGCCGCTCAGCGCCGAGACCGGCAAGTACACGGATTTCATCATCCTGACGCGGTGAATCGGCCGGTGGAACGCGCCCTCACGCCGGCGCTTCGCGGCGTTTGGGCCGTCAGCGCGGCTCGACGCGCAGCTTCATGCCATCCTGCAGGCGCAGCGACACCCGCGCGATCGGCTTCGGCTTGTGGCCGGGAACCGCGTGCAGGCGGAACGCCCGCACCAGCACTGCCAGGATGACGGTCGCCTCGAGCATGGCGAAGCTCGACCCGATGCAGACGCGCGGCCCGGCGCCGAACGGCAGATAGGCATAGCGGGGGCGCCCCTTGGCGGCCTCGGGCGCGAAGCGGCCGGGCGCGAACGTCGCCGGGTTGTCCCACAGGCGTTCATGCCGATGCAGGGCGAAGATCGGAACGACCACGTTGGTGGCGGGCTCGATGCGGTGCTCGCCGAGCGTGACCACAACACGCGGCTGGCGCGCCAGCGCGGGAACCGGCGGATAGAGCCGCATCGCCTCCTGAATGACCTGCCGGCACAGCACCAGGCCCTCGATATGTCCCGGCTCGATCGCGGCCTCTCCGGCGACCGTGCGCACTTCGTCGACCAGTTGGTCCTGCACCACGCTGTCCCGCGCCACCAGCCACAGCGTCCAGGTCAAGGCCACGGCCGTGGTCTCGTGTCCAGCATTGATGAAGGTTAGCAAGTTGGTGAGAAGCTCGGCGTCGGTCATATGACGGCCGGTTTCGGCATCGCGTGCCGCGAGTAGCAGGTCCAGAAGATCCGGGCGCGACGAGGGCTGCGGACGACGCGCCGCGAGGATGCGTTCCATTTCGCGCTGCAGATAGTTGCGCGCCCGCAAGGTGCGCCACCAACCGGGAAAGGGTGTCCATCGCGGCAACGACAGCATGGCGAACACGGCGAGCCACTGCGCCGCCTCGAGCGCCTGGCCAAGGGCCCGTCCATAGGCCTCGACGTTCAGGTTGGCCGCGCCGCCGAGCATCGTGGCGACGATGATGTCGAGGGTGGTGCGGATCATGGCGCCATTGGCCTCGACCGGTGCGTCTCCGGCCTGCCGCCAGCGCTCCACCTGCTGCGCGGCGATCTCGGCGATCGCCGGCACGAAGGACAGCAGCGTCTCGTGGCGGAAGATCGGCGCTGCGGCGCGCCGTTGCCACCGCCACTCGGGGCCCTCCGCGAGGAGCAGCGAGCTCTCCCCGAGGACCGGCGCGAGCGCGCGCTGCGATGGCTGGTCACGCATGAACATGTCGGCGCGGTCGACGAGCATCTCCTGGATGAGCGCCGGATCGCACAGCAACAACATGTCGGTCAGCCCGGTGGTGATGCGTGTCGTCCCCTGCTCGTAGGCGGCGCGCGGGAAGGTCTCGATGTAGTTGCGGCGGAAGGCCAGCAGGCCGGGCAGACCGACGATGGGCCGCGCCGGCGGCGCGAACGGGACGAGATCGGGATCGATCATCGGACTCACTTGCTTTTCTCTTGCGCGTTGGCCGGCAGGGAGGCGTTGGCGCCGTCAGCAAGGGGCACAGGCGCGGCAGGCAGCCCCTAGCCGGCCGGCATCGTGGCCGGCGCGGCCGGCCGGCCCGGATGCAGGCGCCCCCACAGCCTTCCCTCGCGCGCGCCGCCCCAGCGCCGGTGCAGCCGGTGGAGCATGAGATAGATGACCGGCGTGGTGTAGAGCGTGAGGACCTGGGACACCAAAAGCCCGCCCACGATGGTGATGCCGAGCGGCCGGCGCAGCTCGGAGCCGGGGCCGGTGGCGATGATGAACGGCAGCGCGCCCAGCATGGCGGCAAGCGTGGTCATCAGGATCGGGCGGAAGCGCGCCAGGCATGCCTCGACGATCGCCTCATCGGCTGTCCGGCCGCGCCGACGCTCGGCCTCAAGCGCGAAGTCGATGAGCATGATGCCGTTCTTCTTCACGATGCCGATCAGCAGGATGATGCCGATGAAGGCGATCACCGTGAGCTCGCTGTTGGTGATCTGCAGCGCCAGCAGCGCGCCCAGGCCGGCCGATGGCAGGGTCGACACGATGGTCAGCGGATGCGCCAGGCTCTCGTACAGCACGCCGAGCACGATATAGACGGCGATCAGCGCGGTGATGATGAGCAGCGGCTGCTTGTTGATCGATTGCGCAAACTCCTTGGCATCGCCGGCAAAATCGGTGCGGATTACGTCCGGCATGTGCAGCTCGGCAACGGCCGCGCGCACCGCGTTGCTGGCGGTCTCGAGCTGCATATCGGGCTTGAGGCCATAGGAGATCGTCACCGACGGGAACTGACCCTGGTGATTGACCACGAGCGGCGCCAGCGACCGTTCGAACCGTGCCACGCTCGACAGCGGCACCTGGGTGTTGCCGGCACCGGCCACATAGACGCGTGTCAGGTCCTCCGGATCGCGCTGGAATCGCGGATCGATCTCCAGGATGACGCGATACTGGTTGCGGCTGGTGTAGATGGTCGAGATCTGCCGCTGGGCAAAGGCATTGTTGAGCGCGCTCTCGACGTCCTGGATGCGCACGCCGAGGCGCGATGCCGCCTGGCGGTCGATCGAGACATTCAGCTGCAGCCCGGACGATTGACGATCGGTTGACACGTCGACGAAGCCGGGCAGGTTCTTGATCTTCTCGACGGCGCGCGGCACCCACTTGGCGAGCTCGTCGAGATCCTGGCTCCACAGGGTGAACTGGTAGTCCGACGTCCCCTGGCGGGCGCCGACGCGGAGATCCTGCGCCACCGCCATCCACAGGTCGATGCCCGGCACGGCCAAGACCTTTTCGCGGATGCGTCCGATCACGTCGCGGGCGCTGACGTGGCCGCCGCGTTCGGCCAGCGGCTTGAGGCTGATGAACAGCCGGCCGCGATTGACCGAGCCGCTCCACGCCGAGCCGCCGACCGTGGAGCCGACACTCGCCACGGCCGGATCGGCCATGACGATCTCGGCCGCCTGCTGCTGCAGCTCGGTCATGGCCTTGAAGGAAATGTCCGGCGAGGCATTGGTGAAGCCGATGATCAGGCCGGTGTCGTCCTGCGGGAAATAACCGCGCGGTGTCTTGACATAGAGCTCGATCGTCAGCGCGGCGGTCGCAAGGACCAGGATCAGGGTGAGCACCCGATACCGCAACACGACATCGAGGCTCCTGGCATAGAAGGCGATCGCGCGCGACAGCACACCCTCCATCATCCGGTCGAGCCAGGTCGCGTTCGGGCTGGGTGCCGCCTTGACGAAATGGGCGCAGATCATCGGTGTGACGGTGAGCGACACGAACGTGGAGATCACCACCGCGAAGGCGAGCGTCAGGGAAAATTCGCGGAAGACGCGGCCGACAACACCGTCCATGAACAGGAGCGGAATGAAGGCCGCGATCAGCGACACGCTGATCGCGATGACCGTGAACCCGATCTGCCGCGCGCCCTCGAAAGCCGCCCGCAGCGGCGAGCGGCCCTTTTCCAGGTTGCGGAACATGTTCTCGATCATGACGATGGCGTCGTCGACGACGAAGCCGACCGAGACCGCCAGCGCCATCAGGGAGAGATTGTTGATGGAATAGCCCACCGCCCACATGGCGGCACAGGTTCCGGCAAGCGACAGGGGCACGGTGATGCCCGCCGCGATGGTCGGCGTGGCACGGCGCAGGAACAGGAACACCACCAGCATCACCAGCAGGACGGTCGCAGCCAACGTGTACTGCATGTCGAGAACGCTGGCGCGGATCGTTGCAGTGCGATCGGAC
>DATFWC010000374.1:0-8361 GCA_035259885.1 Xanthobacteraceae bacterium | reverse complement strand
CTGCTCGCCGAAACGCCGCTGGAATTCTTCGAATCCGCGGCGGCGGGCGGGCGCATCGACATCATCGAGCAGGAGCCGCCGCCGTCGACCGCGCCGCCGCGGGTGATCAGTCTCTCCGCAGTGGGCCTGGCCCATGCCGTCGAGGTGCTGCGGCAGCGCTGCGGCAAGACATGAGGCGTTTTCGCGAATGACGTATTGGGCACAACCATCGCGCGTGATCCGGCGCCCCGCCTACCACAATACCGCCACCATTTAATCTTGCCGCTGCACTGCATGCCCGGAGTAATTCTGGGACCGCGGTGCGTAATCCTTGAGCTGCCGGCACCAAATTACCACCAATAGTGAGGGGTTGGGTCGATTTCGGCGCCGATTTAAGTTACGGATCCATTCTGTATTTTATTTTGGTATCATAGTAATAACAAGTCACTATCTTGTGGATTTCTATAACAAATGTCTTTATTCTTGAGCGATTACGCAGGCGTCTCAAAAAGAGACAATGCGAGAATCTGCTTCCTTGGGCAGATGTTTTGACCAATAGCCACATTCGTGACACATTCTAAGCCAAGATTTAGGTATAACAATACAGAAAGCCGACTTCGATCCGAAAGGAACGAGGGATAGGGCGGCAGGCGTCGGTTTGTGGTAAAGTGTTCGGGTCAGTACTGCCGTCGGCGAGGGGGTGGATATGTTCGACGTGCGGCAGGCCGCGCGCGGCGCATTTGCGTCGAGCCGTCCATCCGTCTGTCTGTTGGCTATCCCTGTCCAGCCCGCAAAACCAGCGAGCCGCCCTGCTGGCGGTCCGCCGGTTTGCCGCGCCGGAATGAATGTCGCAATTGCTCACGGCTTTCTTAACGGAACGTATTACCTCGTTACCTATGATCGTCGTTGGCCCCATCGGCTGCCGGCGCGCTGCGTGCCGTCGGTCCATGGGCGGCGGCGCGCGAGCGATTGTTTCGGGACATCAAACGAGATGGGCGCGCGAGCGCCCATGAGAAAGAAAATCGCGGTACAATGTGACTGTCTAGGCCGAAGCTCCGGCAGGACGCTGTCGAAGCCGCGGCGGGGAGGTGGTTCATGAGCGCTCCGACTGATCGCCCGCAGGACGCGAACACGGTTTTCTTTTACGCGCCCAAGCGCGCCGCTCGGCTTGCCCAGCGGCCGGAACCGGCGCCCGGGCTCACGCCCGACGAACCGCGCGAGGAGGCCGGCGCGGCGCCATCGGGCGAGAGGTTCGAGGGCGACCGCTTTGAGGGCGATGCGGCGATCCAGCGCCTGCGCGCGCGGCGCTCGCTCGATCCGGAATTTCCGCCGGCGCCGCCGGCGCCGGTGCGCAAGAAGTCGTTGCTCGGCTCGATCGGACGGCTCGGGCTGGTCATGCTGGCGGCCGCCGTCGTGGCACTGTTCGCCATCGGCCAGTTCCCGTTCCCGGACTTCTGGCGCCAACTGCGCAGTGACCGCGGGGTCGAGCTCGCCTCGTCGTCGGCCCGTCCAGCGCCGACAACGGCGCCGAAGCGCACCGAAGCGGCCATTCCGCAGCTCATCGTGCGCGACCTCCGTGGAAACCGCGGCGAGCCGGCGCCGCTCGGCATGGCGCTACAGGGCCGGGCCGATGGCGCGATCGTCCTGATCAGCGGTCTCACGCCCGGCATGACCCTGTCGACCGGCGGCGCGGTCGGCGCCAATGCCTGGCAGGTCCCGGTCGACGACCTCGGCAACACCTGGATTCTGCCGCCCAAGGATTTCGTCGGCGCCACCGATCTCACGGCCGAACTCCGCCTGCCCGACAACACCGTGGTGCATCGCCGGCCGATCCATCTCGAGTGGGTGGCCACGCAGGCATCGGCCGCACCGGTCGCCCCGCCAACTGCCGCTCCGCCCGCGCCCGCCGCCGTCGCGGCTGCGCCGCCGCCGCCCCCCGCCGCCGTCGCGGCTGTGCCGCCGCCGGCCCCCGCTCCAGCGCGTCAGGCGCCGCCACCGCCGCCGGCTGCGCCGGCGGTCACCCCGGCGGCCGCTCCGGCAGCGGCCGCCGTCTCGCCGCCGCGCCAGCTCGATCGCGACGAGATCGGCGTGCTGGTGAAGCGCGGCAAGGACTTCATCGCCACCGGCGATCTCGCCGCCGCGCGGCTCATGCTGCGGCGGGCGGCGGAAGCCAACGACGCCGAAGCCGCCCTGACGCTGGCCGCGACCTACGATCCGGAAGTCCTGCGCGAACTCAAGGTCTATGGGTTCGCGGCCGACGTCGAGACGGCGCGCCTGTGGTACCAGCGGGCGAAGGAGCTCGGCTCGCCGGAAGCGCCGCGGCGACTGGAGACGCTGGCCGGCGCCGTGCGCTGAGGCCACCTGGCGGCGCAAGCGCAACGCAGCCACGGCTTGACCGCGCACGCGCGGTCAGGCCTCAATGCCAATTCAAATCTGCCTCCGTGCAACCGACGCGCGCTCGGCGTTTTCCTCGCCGCGCCCCATAGTTGCAAGCTATACATCGATCAGTAGCAGTTGTGTCGCTGCTGTGCGCCGGTTAGCCTCGTCGCCAAACGGGGAGGCTCGCGATGCAGGTAGCGGTGCAATCGAAGTGGCAGCGGTTGGCAACCGTGTGCGCACGCTGGTGGAGATATGTCCTCGATCTCGCGCTGATGCTGTGGGTCACGCGTGTTCCGTTCGCGTTTGCCGCACTGGGCCTCCTTATTTTGTGGCAGGCGCCGCAGGCGCAGGATCTGTTCGTCGAGATCGTCGGCGAGCGAGGCCGGCCGACCGACGAATTCAGGCTGATCCCGCTGTTCCTGGTGCTGCTCGTATTCGTCTGGGCCATGCCGACGCACTATGCGGCGCGCTTGCTGCTCGATACCGACCAGCGCTTCCGCGCCTACGCTGGACCGCGGCCGCCAGTGCCGACTCGTCCCGACGAGGTGCTCGAAGAGTGGCTGCCGCGCGTGCTCGGACTGACTCCGTTCGTGGCCGTCATCATCGCCCTCGCGCGTTCCTATGTGAACCTGCCTTATCTCGATGAAACAGACGTCAACACCGCGATCGGGTTCCGGCTCCTGATCCTCGGCGCGCTGGTCGCCGTCGCCGCCGCGCTGTTCGTCTACTACATGCTCAAGCGCCCGCACGATGCCAACGTGCCCTGGCTTCGCTGGGCCAGGTTCATCGCGTCGATTGCAGCTCCGCTGTTTCGCCTCATATCGCCGGGGCGCAGCGACGCGCCGGAGGTTGAACAGGGGCGCGACGTGGGGCGCGCGCTCTTGATCCTGCTGTTCGTCCTGTTCGTCGTCGTCCTGGCGTCGGGCGCCGATTGGGCGGCGGAGCAGTTCCCGCGCGCCCTGGCTGTTCCCCTGATGCTGGGCGGCTGGTTGCCGTTCCTCGCCTATCTTTCCGCGCTCGGCCGCCGTCTCCGCGCGCCCTTGATCTCCGGCCTTTCGCTGGTCGTCGTCCTGTTGACAATCCCGCTCGGGGACAATCACTCCGTGCGTCGTATTGCTGCCGCGCCCGGCGCCGGCCTGGAGTCGCGCATCGGACTCGACACGGCCGTCGATCTATGGATGTCCGAGAACAAGTGCACGGGCGCCGATTGTCCGCGGCCGATCATCATCGCCGCTGCCGGCGGGGCAAGCCGCGCGGGATTTTTTTCGGCGAGCGTGCTCGGTTACCTGCTGCAGGAGGCCGAGTACCACAAGATCGATCCGAACGACGTCCGCAAGCGGCTGTTCGCGATCTCCAGCGTCTCCGGGGGCTCGGTCGGCGCCGTCATGGCGGTGTCGGCGCTGGCGACGAAACGCGACAGCGCCGATCATCCATGCCCGCAAAGGAGCTTTCCACTGTGGTGGGGCCAGACCATCAACAATTGGCGCGATTGCTTCGAAGCGCTCACCAGCGGCGATTTCCTGACGCCGGTGTTCATCGGGCTTGCCTTCCACGACATGGTCCGGTTCGGCTGGTGGCGCGATCGCGCCGCGATCCTGGAGGAAGCCTGGGAGCGCCGCTATGAGCGGCTGGTCAAGCGGCCGGATGAGCAACCGAACAGCGGCTGCCGCGGGCTTGCTTGCCCGTTTCTGACGCTGCGGCCGGTCCCCGGCCAGTGGATACCGCTGCTCGTCCTCAATGGAACATCGGAAGGCGAGGGCAACCGGATCGTCACCACCGTGCTTGCGCCGACCTACGCGGCACGATCCGGCGCCTGCCCGACATCGCATCGCGCCGGAGCGGAAAGTGGCTGCAGGCTCTTCGCGAATACGCGGCATTTTCACGATCTTCTCAACGATGACACGAAGCCGGAAAGCTGGATCGCGTCCTTGCAGCGCCGCTTCCTGTCGGACTTCCGCCACAAGCGCGTGTTGCTCGATGTGCGGCTGAGCACTGCCGCCCACAATTCCGCGCGCTTCCCGATTATCTCGCCGCCCGGATCGGTGCGCAACCGGACCCATCAGATCATCGATCGCATCGTCGACGGCGGGTATGTCGAGAACTACGGCGCGCTCAGCGCCCTCGATCTGGCGCTGGCCATTCGTGCCATCAATCCCGACCTGGCGCCGTTCGTCATCGTCATATCCAATGATCCCGACGATCCGCTCGACCCCGACGACGATATTGTGTCGTCCGACGCGGCCGCAGCGCAGAGGTACCAGGAGAAAAGTCAGCAGCACAAACTGCGGGTGGACGTGGACGATGGCGAGGTCTTGACCGAACTGACCACGCCGATCACGACCTTTGCCAACACGCGCACCGCGCGCGGGACGACCGCCGTGATCCAGCTTCGCACCGCGCTGTTCGCCAGAATGCCGAAGTGCGACGCGCATGTCGCGCACGTGCGGGTTTGGCCGCAGGAGCAGGAGACCTCCAAGCGCTCGCGCGCGGTGTCGATGAGCTGGTGGCTGTCCGCGCCAATTCAGCGCCACCTGCACCAGCAGACGGAGGACGGCAAGAACCAGAACGACAATGGCGAAATTCTCAAACTGATCTGGACGGTGTTGCTGGAAAAGTCGGCCTGCGCACGGTCCGCACCGGTGGTCGGGGCGCGCTAAAGCATGATCCCGAAAAGTGGGCACCGGTTTTCGGAAAAGATCATGCTCCAACAATAGGCTAAAGCGTGATGACGATTCGAAGAAAAGTCATCTCGCTTTAGTGGCCGGGGTGGGAAGCAGGGCGCTGCTCGCCGGGCATTTGGCTGTTCACGCTGCGCCATCGGGCGTAGCGCCACGGCAGGTACCAGCACGATCCCGGCGGCAGATGTTCGGGCACGAAGTCGAGCCCCGACGTCCCGAACGGATGGCAGCGGCACAGCCGCGCCAGCGTCATCCATGAGCCCGCCCACAGGCCGAAGCGGGCGAGCGCCTGATCGGCATAGTCCGAGCAGGTCGGCAGGTGCCGGCAATGGAAACCCACCAGGGGCGACAGCGTATAGCGGTATGCCTTGACCAGGGCGCGGCCGGCCAGACGCGGCGCCTGTCCGATCCAGTGCGGCGCGGCCGCGGTGTCGGCGGTTGCTTGCTTGCGCTCCACCATGCTGGCGGAGTGGCACGGCCGGGCGCCGCCGGCAATGGCTGTGTTCCGGTTTCGTCTCGTGCCCGCGCGGCCGTAGCGCCGGCCTTGGCCGGCCGCCAGCGGACCGCGATCCGCGTGGGGCCGGCCGGACTCGGCGAGGGTTTTCGCGAGCTCGCGGCGGTCTGCCACAATCAGACAGAAATTCGGTCCCGGTTTTGCCGAATCCAGCGCACCGAACCGCAAAAAATCTTAGGTAGTCAACCTGAGTAAACAAATCGCCTGGACTGGTGCATATCGTTACCAGTACATTAACCCAGGGATGCTAAGTCCGCTTTCCGGGCGTCTGGCACAAATGATGCCTCGACATTGATCGGGGCCGGCCGGCGCCAGAACTGGAAGTGGACCTCAGGGGAGACTGATGACCCGATCTGTTGTCGGTAGGGTGCTGCTTGCGGGCTGCGCGCTCATGGCATTCGCCGCGTCTGCCGGCGCGGCCGACGATCTGCGCGGTCTGCCCATGACATTCGAATGGCGGCGCGAGGGGCCGGCCGACGTGTGCGGCGCCAAGTGCCGGTCATGGGTCTCGGCAGTCGGATCGATCACGGCGGAGACGCCGCGCCAGTTCGAGACTTTCGCCCGCACCAATGACGTTCGCGGGGCCGTCATCGCTTTCGATTCGGGCGGCGGCTCGGTGCTCGGCACACTCGAACTCGGCCGCATGATTCGCCGCCTCGACATGACCACGACGGTCGGCCGGACCACGACGCTGCCGAAGGACAAGAACGGCGACGCGCGGGCGACGCTCTCTGCCAAGGCCGACTGCGAATCGATGTGCGCCTTCGTGCTCCTGGGCGGCACCCGCCGCTACGTGCCGCCGGAGGCCAGCGTCCTGGTCCACCAAATCTGGCTCGGCGACAAGCGCGACGATGCCACCGCCGTGACCTATTCGGCGGAAGACCTCATGGTCGTCCAGCGCGACATCGGCCGCCTGGTGCAGTTCACGGCCGAGATGGGCGGCGGCGCCGACCTCATCGAGACGGCGCTGCGCATCCCGCCGTGGGAGCGGCTGCGGCCGCTGTCGCCGGAGGAACTGATCCGGGTCAAGCTGCAGACCGGCGACGGCCTGTTCGAGCCCGCGCCGGAAGCGGCGCCGGTCTCGTCCGCCTCCACCACGTCCAACACGGCGGTGGCGATCATCACCGACCGCGGCTGGTCGATCCTGGAAAAGTCCGGCCGGCCGATGCTGGCCCGCCGGCATCCACTGACCATCGAAGGCGAGGAAATCGGCAGCTTCGATCTGATCTTCTCGTGTGGCGGCAATGGCTCCTACACGGCCAACTATACCGAGACGCGCCGGCGGCCGGGCAGCAAGCGGACGCCGGTGAGCCTCAAGGACGTGTCGATCGCGGTCGGCCGCGACTCGGCGGTGCTGCGGGTGGTGGCGTCGGAATCGACCGCCAAGCCGCCGGAGCTGATCTCCAGTGCCCGCGGCGTCGTGTCGGCCAACCTGATGAAGAACCTGGCCGAGTGGGGAAGCCGTGCGCTCATGATCGAGACCGCGACCACCAACAACCAGGAGACGGCCATCCGGGTGGGCAATACCGGGCTGGCCCAGCTGTTCCCCAAATTCGCCTCGGCTTGCGCGAAGTAACAAGCGGGAACATCTCAGCTGGTACGAAAATGCCCGGTCCTGTGGCCGGGCATTGCGTTTTCACGGCGCCGCGCGGCGCTTGCTTTCGATCTGGTCGATGGCGGAAACGACGGCGTCGAAGGTCAGCATGGTCGAGGCGTGGCGCGCCTTGTAGTCACGCACCGGTTCCAGCACCGCGATGTCGGTCCAGCGGCCCGCGGGTGGCGCGCCGTTCTCTTTAAGCATTTTGCGCACGCTCTCGCGCAAGTCTCTCAATTCGGAAGCTTTTGCGCCGATGACCTGACGCGCCATGATGGACGATGAGGCCTGGCCGAGCGCGCAGGCTTTCACCTCGTGGGCGAAATCCGAGACGGTGTCGCCGTCCATCTTGAGATCGACCGTGACGGTCGAGCCGCACAGCTTGGAATGGGCGGTTGCCGTGGCGTCGGCATTCTTGAGCCGTCCGAGGCGCGGGATATTCGCCGCCAGCTCGAGGATACGCTGATTGTAGACCTCGTTAATCATGGCAAATGTTGTCAATCATGCGCGACCCAGGGGTCTGCCAAGCGGTTGATTGTGCGGGCGTCCTGGACGAATATATAGGGAGCGATCAGGCGGCGCGAGAAGGGCGCCGCCGATTGAATGTATGGGGGCCTGAGAACATTTCCTGAATTGCGCTTCAGGCCATGCGCAGTGGTATCGTGGGATTGCAGCGTCCGTTGCCCTGCCGTCAGAATCGGGGCTTATAAGGGGCGCGGCCACCCGGTGACACCCCCGGTGCCCGATCCGGTATCGCGGCGCCGGTCGAACGGAGACCGTCGAATGGACGCTATCGTCAAGTCGTTTCCCAAGACTGCATTGTCCGAGCACGTGCGTGCCGCCCCCAGCCCGGCCGCTCCGCGGCCGTCGCGCGCCGAGGCGGAAGCTGCCGTGCGCACCCTGATTGCCTATGTGGGCGACGATCCCGCGCGCGAGGGCTTGGCGGACACCCCCCAGCGCTTCGTGGCAGCCTACGAGGAGCTGTTCCGCGGCTACAGCGAGTGCCCGGTCGACGTGCTCGACCGCACGTTCTCGGAGATCGGCACCTACGATAACCTGGTGCTGATCCGCGATATTCCTTTCCATTCCCACTGCGAGCATCACGTGATGCCGTTCACCGGCAACGCGCACGTCGCCTACATGCCGGTCGAGCGGGTGGTCGGCTTGTCGAAGATCGCGCGGCTGATCGATGTCTATGCCCGGCGGCTGCAGACCCA
>DATFWC010000373.1:0-9537 GCA_035259885.1 Xanthobacteraceae bacterium | reverse complement strand
ATGCCGAGTGCCAGCGCCAAGTCGGCGATCTCGGTGCTGCATGCCGGCGCCACTTCGGCGCTGCCGCGCGGTATGCCGCCGAATGCGAGAGGCGAGAGCGGGCCTATTCCGGCGCCTGCACCGCGCGCTACCGGCAATGCGTGCGAGTGTGCGGAGACAGATAGCGCCGATGCGGTGGTTGCGGTGGTTCGCGGCGTGCCTTGTGGCGAGCCTGATCGGCGGCCCCGCGCTGGCGCAGAATTTTCCTGCCAGGCCGATCACCATGGTGGTGCCGTTCCCGCCCGGGCCGCTGGATGTGGTGGCCCGCTGGATCGCCCCCAAGCTCAGCGATGCGCTGGGGCAACCGGTCGTGGTCGATCATCGTCCGGGCGCCAACGGCATGGTCGGGTCGAGCGCGGTGTCGCGTGCGGCGCCAGACGGGTACACGATCCTCGCCGCCACCGTCGGCACCCACGTCACTGCCGTGCATCTGTCCAAGAATCTTGCATACGATCCGGTGAACGACTTCACGCCGATCGCGGCCGCGGTGGAGCCGGTGACCTGCCTGGTGGTGAACACCGCGCTGCCGGTGCATTCGGTCGACGAGCTCGTGGCCTACGCCAAGGCGCGGCCCGGCGAGCTCTCCTACGGCACCTCCGGCGTCGGCTCCATGTTCCACCTCCTGGGCGAGCTGCTCAACCAGACGGCGGGCATCCGCCTGCAGCAGGTGCCGTACCGCGGCGTCGGACCGGCCATGCAGGACGTGCTCGCAGGCCATATCCCGATCACCTTCACCTCGGTCTCCACCGCCTTGCCCAACCTCGATCAGGGCCGCATCAGGATTCTCGCCGTGCTCGAGCCGACGCGTTATCCGCGTCTGCCCGACGTTCCTTCGATCACCGAAGTCCTTCCGGCTTTTCGCAAGCCGTCCGGATGGTTCGGCTTCCTGGGGCCGCCCGGCTTGCCGCCCGAGGTTGTCGCCCGCCTCAATGCCGAGATCGTCAAGGCGCTGAACAGCCCTGACGTGCGTCCCAAGGTCGAGGGCAACGGCTACGCTGTGATCGGCGGCACGCCGGAAGAATTCCGCGCGCTCATCCGCGACGGCATCGAGCGCTTCGGCACGATCATCAAGGCCGCCGGCATCGAGCCGCAGTGAAGTGCCAACAATCCCGCCGAAATGCGCTAAGTTCGATGCCCATGCCAGCGCCGCCTCACGAACAATACGACCTGCCCATCCGCAACCTCGCCGACGTCGAGGCGATCGAGCAGGTGCCGCTCGACCAGCGCATCTTTTCGTGGAATTTGAACGACTGGATCGAGCGCGGATTGCGCCGCGATCCTGCCAAGGTGGCGCTGACGTTCATCGCCGATGGCGATCCCGACAGCCCGCCGGTACGCCTCACGTATGAAGCGCTGGACGCCGGCGCGGCGCGGATCGCCAACCTGCTTCATTCCCTTGGCCTCGAGCCGGACGACGTCGTGTTGCTGGTGCTGCCGACCGTGCCGCAGCTCTACACCGCTCTCCTCGGCGCGCTGCGCCGCGCCACGCCGTGCTGTATCAACTGGATGCTGAAATCCGCGCAGCTCGTCGAGCTTGTGCGCTCGACGCGCGCCAAAGCGATCGTGAGCCTCGGCCCGACCCCGGGCTACGACATTTTTGACAACGTGCAGGCTATCCGCCACGACGTCGACGCGCACATCATCACGGTGGCGGGTCCGGGCGGCGACGTGGTGCCGTACTCCGACCTCGATGCGCTGGCCGCGGCCCAGCCCGAGCGGCTGGCGTTCCGGCCCGCCGCGCGCGCCGACGGCATCGCCATGCTGGCGCATTCCGGCGGCACCACCGGATCGCCAAAGCTGGTCCGGCTCACCCACCGCGGGCTGTCGTACAAGTGTTGGGCCAATGCGCTGGTCATGGGTCACACGCCCGACGACGTGATGTTTTCCGACTACCCCATGTTCCACATCGCCGGGCTGTTCGGACGCGGCCTCCTGCCGCTGGCGCACGGCATGAGCATCGTCATCCCCAGCCCGCTCGGCGCGCGCGACAAGCGCTTCATCGCCAACTACTGGCGCTTCGTGGAAAAATTCCGCATCAGCTATTTTTCCGGGGTGCCGACCACGCTGGCCACGCTGGCGAAGCAGCCGCCGCACGGGGAAAATCTGCGCTCGCTGCGCCCCTACATGACGACTGGATCGACCGCCATGCCGGCAGGCGTCGGCCGCGCCATCGAGGACATGATCGGCGTGCGAGTGCTCATGAGCTACGGCGCCACCGAGTTCACCCAGAACGTCAGCCAGGCGCCGCGCGACGGCGATCCGAGATACGGCTCTGCCGGCCTGCGGCTTCCCTATACGCGGGTCAAGGCGGTCAGGCTCGACGCGGCGGGCGAGATTCTTCGCGACTGCGATGTCGATGAGATCGGCACGGTGGTGGTCAAGGGCCCGAGTGTCACGCCCGGCTATCTCGACGCCCGCTATGACGAGGGCCTGTTCACACGCGACGGTTGGATCAAGAACGGCGACCTCGGCCGCATCGACGCCGACGGGTTCCTCTGGATCACCGGCCGCGCCAAGGACGTGATCATCCGCGGCGGCCACAACATCGATCCCCTGGTCATCGAGGAGACGCTGCAGCAGCACCCCGACGTGCTGCTCGCGGCCGCCGTGGGCAAGCCCGACGCCTACGCCGGCGAGCTGCCCATGGCCTATGTGCAGCTCGTCAAGGACGCGACCGCGACGCCGGACGAGCTGAGCCGTTTCGTCCTCGACGCCATTCCGGAGCGTGCCGCGGCGCCGAAGGAGATCGTGATCCTCGACCGCATGCCGCTCACCGACGTCGGCAAGCCGGCCAAGCCGCAGTTGCGGCGCGACGCCGCGCGGCGGGCGCTGCGCGGCGCGCTCGCCGATACGGTCGGCGCCGGGGTCGATGTCGACGTGGTTGCGGACGAGACGGCCGGCACCCGCGCCGTGCTGACCTTGAAGGAACGCGCCAGCGCCGATACGGAACAGCGCGTCCGCGCCCTCATGGCATCCTACCCCCTCGCCTACACGATCGAATGGTCCCCCCTGAACTGAAGGAAGTCGTCATTGCCGGGTTCCGGATCAGGTCCGGGGCAGGCTTGACCCGGCAATCCGCCGACTGGTTGGATTTACATCCGATGGATTCGCGCCTCGCGCGCATGACGAGAGCAGAGACATGCCGCTGAACTACGAGCGCATCTTGGCCCATCGCCCGGGGCCGCTGGATGCGAACTATGACGACAACCGCTGCATCCTCTATGCGCTCGGCATCGGCATCGGCATGGACCCGCTCGATGGCGAGCAGATCAAGTTCGTGCACGAGCGCGAGCTGAAGGCCTTTCCCACCTTCGCCACCGTGCTCGGCTGGCCCGGCCGGCTCACCGACCCGGCCTTCGGCATCGATGCCAGGATGGTGGTGGCGGCGAGCCTCAAGGTGACGCTGCACCGGCCGCTCGCGGTGCGCGATCGGCTCACCAGCGATCCGCGCATCGTCGAGGTCATCGACAAGGGCGCCGGCAAGCACGCCATCCTCCAGTCGGCGCGCACGCTGCATGCGGCCGACGGGACCTCCGTCGCCACGATCGAAAGCGCTTCGGTGGCGCGCGGTCACGGCGGTTTCGGCGGCAAGGTCACGGCCGCGCCCGAGCCCCACCCGACACCCGACACGCCGCCGGACGCGACCTGCGATCTGCCGACGCCGCCCAACCTGGCACTGATCTTCCGCCTCATGGGTGACGAGAACCCGCTGCACATCGACCCGGCGAGCGCAAAATCGTCCGGCTACGACCGGCCGATCCTGCACGGCGCCGCTACCTTCGGCATTGCGGCGCACGCGGTGCTGCGCCTGGCAGCGGGCTATGATCCGGCCAGGCTTTTCAGCATCGAGGCCCGGTTCTCGCGGCCGGTGTTCCCCGGCGATACGATCCGTACCGAGCTGTGGCGCAACGGCGAAGACATCTCATTCCGTTGCCGGGTGCCGGCACGCGACGAGGTCGTCCTCACCAACGGCCGGGCAACGCTGCGATGAGCCCGTTCCTGTCGGTCACGGTCGAGCACGGCGTTGTCACGGCGGCGTTCGCGCGCGCCGACAGGGGCAACGCCTACGACGCCGCCATGCTGCGCAGCCTGTTCGAGGCGCTCGCCCGCGCCGCCGACGATGCCGCTGTGCGCGCCTTCGTGCTGCGCGGCGAAGGCCGACATTTCTGCTGCGGCGCCGACATCGGTGCGAACGGCGACGCGAAGGCAGGCGAGGAGGGCGGACCGGCGGTTCCCGACGTGTGCTGGCGGCTCGACACGCTGCCGAAGCCGACGATCGCGGTGGTGCAGGGCGCCTGCATCGGCGGCGGCCTGGCGCTGGCCGCATGCTGCGACCTCGTCATCGCCGAGCAGGCTGCCTTCTTTGCCATGCCGGAGATCAGGCTCGGCTTCGCGCCCGGCCCGCTGATCCCGTTCGTGCTCAGGGCGATCGGCTACCGTCAGGCGCGGCGCCTGCTGCTGACCGGCGAGCGCTTTTCGGCCGAGGAGGCGGCGCGCATCGGGCTGGTGCATGTCCTGTGCGACGCCGGCAAGGGCGACGAGGCCTTGCGCGCCGCGCTCAGCGAGGTGATGCAGGCGGCGCCCAAGGCCGCCGCCGCCACCAAGGCCATGACCCGGCGGCTCGCCGGCGTGGCGATCACGCCGAAGCTGCTGGACGACCTGGAGGACGCGTTTCGCACCGCCGCCGGGTCGGACGAGGCGCGCGAAGGCCTTGCGGCGTTCAGCGAGAAGCGCCCGCCGCGGTGGTCATAGGGTGATTGGCCGCGACAAGGCCCGCGTCACGACGGCACTGATCGGAGACGAGCCCCCGCCTGCTACGCCGCGTGCACCGACAGATCCCGGATCGTCGGTTTGTCGCCGGTGAGCGGATTCTTTGCATCCCAGCCGTAACTCAGGGTCTCGAACCGCATGGAGCGGGCGTCGACCATGAGGAGCTTTCCCACCAGGCCGTCGCCGAAGCCGACGATCTCGCGGATGACTTCGAGCGCCATCAGCGAGCCGAGCACGCCGGTCAGCGCGCCGAGGATACCGGCCTCGGAGCAGGCCGGAACCGAGCCTTCCGGCGGCGGCTCGGGAAAGATGCAGCGATAGGTCGGGTTGGGCCGTCCATCCGGGCCGCGTTCATGCGCCCGGATCGTGGTGAGCGTGCCATCGAAGCTGGCCACCGCCGCCGTCACCAGCGGCCGCTGGGCCAGGAAGCAGGCGTCGGACACGAGGTAGCGCGTGGAAAAATTGTCGGACCCGTCAGCGACGAGGTCGTAGCCGCGCACCAGCGCGAGCGCGTTGTCCGCCGTCAGCCGCAGCGGATGGGTCTCTACCGCCACATGCGGATTGAGATGGTTCAGCGCCCGCGCCGCACTCTCCACCTTCGGCTGTCCGACGTCCTCGGTGCGGTGGATGACTTGGCGCTGCAGATTGGACAACGCGACCTTGTCGTCGTCGATGACGCCCAGGGTACCGACCCCTGCGGCCGCCAGATAGAGCAGCACCGGCGCGCCGAGCCCGCCGGCGCCGACGACGAGCACACGGGCGCGCTTGAGCGCCTGCTGCCCGGGCCCGCCGACCTCGCGCAGCACGATGTGGCGGGCGTAGCGCTCGAGCTCGTCGGTGGTCAGCATGCCAACATCCTGGTCGCGGCCTGGCGCCGCCCGAGATAGATAGCGTCTCCCGAACGTTACGGGAACATGGGCCGCCATGGGCTCGCGACGGAAGCATCCGGCGCAGGTTTTGGGCGCAGCCAGGCCCATTGCACACTGGATCGATCGATCGGTCGGGCTACTGTTGCAGGTCTTGTGCCAGATCGATCGGGCCGCGCGCCTTAATGTCTGCTTGCAGACATATTACTCGCGGGTAACGGCCAGGATCGCGAAGTCATAACCCGCGTGATACCTGTACCTCCGATTTGCCCTGCCTGTTTTTGTGGTATCCGAAGATTATCTTGCCCTGCTGCAAGCCCTGGCCTACCAAGGGCTGAAGCAACTTACGGCTACTCTCTATTCGCGTGTGGCAACCAGAATACACAATCGTGATTAATACACCTCATGTCTCACAAGTCTTTCCTTTTATGCAGCGCTATGCTTGGAGTACCGCATCAATTATGACAGGAGGATTACGTGGCCGAAACCCCGATCAATCGTATCAAAGAGTTGGACAAGGAACGCGCCAAGCTGTTGGACACGGCCAAGAGGGAGGCACTTACTCGTGCCGAACATGCCATCGCCGAGCTAAATGCGCTGGGATTTGGATATCGTATGGTCGATGGCGTCGCACGCGGCCGGCCGGCAAAGTCGGGGCGAGGAGGGCGCAAGCTCCGAGCCAAGGTATGTCCGTTGTGCAAGTTCGAAACCAAACCGCCGCATGATCGCCGGGCGCACCGGTTCTCGGCGGCCAAGCGGCGTCCCTTCACGGCGGCCGAGCTGAAGGAAAAGGGTTACGCCAGGGTGTAGGTTCGGCGCGAACCGCGCGTCCTCACAGGGCGGACGCACGTCTTGCCCCGTTACAGCTTGCGTGCGGCCCGCAGCTTGATCACCGCCAGGCAGCATTCCAGCAATCCGGCCGCCACCTCGGTGATGATCTCCTTGGCATCTGCGAACGGCGGTTGAAAGCCGTCGTCGCGCGCGTCTTCCGGACCCACCTCGATGGTGAAGGCGAAGATCTTCTTGGCTCGCGCATCGGCGAGGTGGCATGCATAGGCATAATCCCTGAGGCCGCCCGTGGTCGCGTAAAGGTCGATGCCCTGCTGCAGCGTGTATCGGCGGCCGCGCACCGCCGCGATGCCATCGCGGATGCGGCTTCCGATGGCTGCGTAGATGTGCTGGTCGGCATGGGGCATGAATTCCTTGTAGGCGTCGTCCTTCTTGCCGCGGTAACTGTCGAACTCCTCCTCGCGGAAGTTGAAGGCCGGGAACTTGGATTGGTTCTCGTCGTGTCCCCACGGATGCATCACCAGCTCGCCGAAGGAATGGATGTCGACCAGGCAGACCAGGTGCTTGATGGTCTTGAGTAGATGCACGACGTTCTGCGCCTCCGGTTCGGAAAGCGGTTCGGGTCCCTTGTAGGTCTCGTTGGCATACAGCGAGCTGGTGCCCAGGCCGCTGTCCCACAGGAAATCGTAGTTACGGTTGAGGTCGACGCCCTTGTCGCCGTTTCCGTTGTTGGGGCTGAGGTTCTTGCGCCAGTCGGGATCGCCACCGCGTTTTTTCATTACCAGCGCGCGGCCGTCGGGATTGGCCAGCGGAAAGAGGTGGAGATCGACGTTGTCGACGACGGCCCTGATCGTCTCGGCGTCGTAGCGTTTCTGGCCGAGCACGAGATCGGTGCCCTCGCGATAGGAGCCGCACAGGCTGCGCGCCAGGAACACCAGCGCGTCGGGGGGAACCAGCTCGCGCGCGTGCTGCCCGCCGACGAACAGGATGGCGGGCTTCGTGCCGCGCCCGCGGCTGCGCCCGATGCGCAAGCCGTGACATGACCGGCGTTCATGCGTGCGGTGGGGCAGGGAGAACCCGCTGGCGATGTCGGGATACTTCTTTGCCGTGTGGGCGATCGCCGCCTCGATCTGCGCGACCGCTAGGTAGCCGTTCGCCATGTTGTCGGCCAAGTGCGTGGTCGCTACCTGTTTGTGGCCATGCAGGCGCGCTTCTGCGCGGCCGCGCACGTCGATCTCGATCCGCTGCGGCAGAAGGGCGTCGATCTGCGCCCTGGTGAGAAAACCGCGTAGGGAAAACCTGTTGCCGTTGGCCTGCCGTGTCGTCGAGGCGAATACGTCGTAGCCGCGCGCCGGCAGGCTGCGCAGCAGGCCCTTGTTGGCTGTGGTCAGCTGGACCAGGTACTTGGCGGCCATGATCAACCCCTGGCGATCATGTGGCTAGGCCCGGGAACCCTTGTGCAAAGGCCCAGCCCCGAAGGCTTTAGCCTATGCACCGGACGGGACCGTGGGAGTGAAGTGGTTCACAGGTGGGGGAAAATTATCATGCGGACTTTCGCGCGGTCGCTGTGCGCTCGTTATCAGAGGAGTGCCGAGATGCATGTCGAGACGCAGAGCGAGTCCACCATTGCATCTGGCCACAAGGCGACACTGGTGTCGACCATAGAACCGTCCAAAATTTTGGACCTGACCATCAGCAAGCAGACTCAATACTATACGCTGTGGGGCGTTTACACGGTCGTGCAGTTTGCCACCGCAAACTATGGTTCGGGCGCTCCGCTGTGACTGGGACCCGGTTTGGCAGTGCTTTTCGGTGTCTGGGCCTTCAATCTTGGGCACCTGGGTTTTGTCCTGCGTTGCCGAGCTGAATAAGTTCAACGTCGTCATGGACGTTGTCTTGCGGAGCAATCAAACCGGCCAGGACAATCAGGATGAATACGAGACGGCATTGAAAGGAGCACTCCAGGATATGAAAGAAGCGCCGCTATTTTTGGCAACCGTTTACGCGAGAGAGCGGCCTGAGAAGCTATGGAATGAACATGTTCTTGCATTTCTACATTGATATGTGCGCATCGGCGGCTTTGCTCATTCGAGTAAACAGCCCGTGGATGCAGCACCATGTGCCGGCCTTCCTCAAGGCAGGGCCTTGAGCGCATCGCAACATCTTGGGCTCACGCCGTTCTCCTGCAAGCAACGAGGGCTACGTAAATGTTTTGAGCGCGGCGAGGATCGCCTGGGGTCGATGCGAATCGTCGGTGCGAATGGCGGCTCGAGGATCTTCGGACTCATGCGATCAGCCTTGCCGCCACGCCACCGCTTTGGCTATGCTTTCCCGGCCGCGGGCGTAGTTCAGTGGTAGAACGACAGCTTCCCAAGCTGTATGTCGTGGGTTCGATTCCCATCGCCCGCTCCAATACTTAGCAGCGACGGTCGTAAGCGGTTTTGTGGCTCGTTTTGCACGCTGCGTTGTCCTGTTAGACTCATTGATCTGCCGGATGATCGCCTGCGTGGCGGCCGTGCGCCCGACATTCGCGCGGCCGATCTTGAGCCGCGCCAGGAGCCGGAGAAATTCAGGAGCCAGGCGGACGTGCCATTGCCCGCGCGGGCTGCCACCCACCGGCTGCCCGCGCGCATTGATGCTACCTGGTCGGAACGTCGGCGTCCGACGTCACGCGTTCGAACGTGACGATGCTGCGCTGCATACCACGATCGGGCCAATTGGGCATGATGCGCCACGGGGTGAGCACCTGCAGACGATTGCCTTCGATCTTGAATGACCGGGTCTGCTCGCTGCCGACCCATTCCGGGTTCCAGGCTACATCGACCTTGGTGATCCACTTGTCACCTTCGACGCGGTATGTGCCCGTGTAGGCCACCAACGTGTTCAAGAGTTCGGCGCGCTCTTCGGCCGTTTTCGCCGGCTTGCGCCCCTCTCCTGTGAGCATAAACCACACGCGCCCTTCGGGCGCGAAGTTGACATATCCGGTCGGGAACTGGCCCATGACCGGCTCGATTTGGCCGGTTGATTGGATCTCGACGTCGTACGACACGAGCTTCCAGATGCCGACGACTTT
>DATFWC010000372.1:0-3204 GCA_035259885.1 Xanthobacteraceae bacterium | reverse complement strand
CGGCTTTCGCGGCCCCGCAGGATTATTCGGACGCGTCGTGCCGCCGCTACCCGCCGCGCGCGGTGCTCAAGGACATCAAGGCGCGCGTCGAAGCGCTGCAGCGCATCGAGCGCGAGGCGGCCGACCGCATGGTCGGGCTTGATACGCGTCCCTACGAATGGTTGCTCGGCCAGGCGCAGGCGGCGGAGGCAGCCATCGCCATTCCGGCTCTCGTGGCGACAGAGAAAGAGGCGCTGGAGCGATGCCGCGTTTCCATCCCGTCGGTGCGTCGCGACTGCGCCGTCGGTGCGGCCGCGCTGGTGCGCGTGCTCGGGGAGCTTGTAGCCGGGGACGCCTCCAACGAAGCCCGGATGGCTTTTGCCCAGGCGATGCCGTCCTGCGAGCGATTGGCCGGCCTCAAGCCGCTGGATACGGCGCTGCGTTCCTTCCAGCGACCGCCGGAGCCCGCCGACGGCAAGCGCCTGCGCGACGCGGCGCGGTAGTTGCGTATCATTGCAATCCATTGGCTGGATTCCATCTAATATGGCGTGCCCGCCAAGGGAGCTGCTTTCGCCACCGTGACAACAATTCCATTCGACTCCACGTCGCCGGCGCAGCGCGAGCAGGCGGCGGCGATTCTCGTGCGCGCGCTGGCGCACGTGCCGTCCGCCTGGCGCGACATCCCGTCGGCGCGGCTGGAAGTGGCCTCGTTCACGGCCGATCCGGAGCGCATGGCATTCGCCGCGGTCGATGCAGGCAATCTGGTCGGGTGGATCGGCGCCATCCGCCACTCGGCGACGGCCTGGGAACTGCATCCGCTGATGATCGCGCCGCCGCACCAGGGACGCGGCCATGGCACGGCGCTGGTCAAAGCCTTGGAAGGGGTGGCGCGTCGCGCCGGCGTGTGCACCATCTGGCTCGGCAGCGACGACGATTTCGGCGGCACCAATCTGTTCGGCACCGACCTCTATCCCGACGTGCTGGACAAGCTCGGCCGGCTGGCGTCGACCGGCCGGCATCCGTACGTATTCTACCGCCGACTCGGCTATACGGTCGTAGGGGTGCTTCCCGACGCGGACGGTTTCGGCAAGCACGACATCCTGATGGCGAAGCGGGTCGAGCCGGGCAGGGGACAATGACCGTTCTGGTCACGATGACGCCGCCGCAGCGCCGGCTGTTCCTCGGCGTCGAGCGCTCGGTGTGCGGCCGCGCCTGGCGCGACCGGCTGGACGAGCGCGCGTCCGCGCGCGCGCTGACGATCGTCCAGCGCCACAACATGCCGGAACTGCTGGCGCGCATCCTCGCCGGCCGCGGCGTCGAGCCGGAGGACGCCGAAGCGTTCCTCGATCCGACCGTCAAGCGGCTGATGCCCGATCCCGAGCGGCTGAGCGACATGGCGCCGGCAGCCGCGCGCCTGGCCGACGCGGTGGCGCGCGGCGAGCCCGTCGGCATCATCGGCGACTACGACGTGGACGGCGCCACCTCGGCGGCGCTGCTGGCGCGGTTCCTGCGGCATGGCGGGGTCGATCCGGTCATCCACATTCCCGACCGCCTGTTCGAAGGCTACGGTCCCAATGTCGAGGCGGTACGCGCGCTTGCCGCGCGCGGCGTCACGCTGCTGGTCACCGTCGATTGCGGCACGACCAGCATCGAGCCGCTGGCGGAGGCGGGCCGGCTCGGCCTCGACGTCATCATCATCGATCACCATCTTGCCGACGAGCACATGCCGCCGGCCGTGGCGGTGGTCAATCCCAACCGCCTCGACGACCTTTCGGGTCTCGGCCATCTCGCCGCCGTCGGGCTGGTGTTCATGACGATCGTGGCGGTGAACCGCGTGCTGCGCCAGCGGGGCTTTTGGTCCGAGGCGCGGCCGGAGCCGGATCTCCTGGGCCTGCTCGACCTCGTGGCGCTCGGCACCGTCGCCGACGTGGTGACGCTGAAAACCCTCAACCGCGCCTTCGTGGCCAAAGGCGTCTTGGCCATGCGCCGCCGCGAGGGCATCGGGCTCACGGCGCTGATGGATGCGGCGCGCCTGTCGGGCCCGCCCGAGCCGTGGCATCTCGGCTTCCTGCTCGGGCCGCGTATCAATGCCGGCGGCCGCATCGGCCGCGCCGACCTCGGAACGCGGCTCCTGCTCACCGACGATCCGGTCGAGGCCGCCACCATCGCGGCCGACCTCGACCGGCTCAACCGCGAGCGGCAAGGGATCGAGCAGGCCACATTGGCCGAAGCCGAGGCGGAAGCCTTGGCCGCGCTCGGCCTCGAGGACAAGGGCGCCGTCGTGGTGACGGCGGCGGCCGGCTGGCATCCGGGCGTGGTCGGGCTGGTGGCGGCGCGGCTCAAGGAGAAGTTCGGCCGGCCGGCCTTCGCCATCGCGCTCGATGCCGGCCGCACCGGCACCGGGTCGGGGCGCTCGATCCCCGGCGTCGACATCGGCCGGGCGGTGCGCCGCGCCGTGGGCGAGGGACTGCTCATCAAGGGCGGCGGGCACGCCATGGCGGCGGGCGTGACGCTCGCCGCCGATCGGCTGGCGGCGTTCCGTGCATTTCTCGAGGAGACGCTCGGAGACGCCGTGGCGGCGGCGCGCCGCGACGACGTGCTGCTCATCGATAGCGCCGTCAGCGCCGCCGCGGCCAGCCCGGAGCTTCTCGCCACCATCGCCCGCGCCGGGCCGTTTGGCGCCGGCAACGTCGAGCCGGTGTTCGCGCTGCCGTCGCACACGATCGTCTATGCGGAAGCGGTCGGACAGGCGCATGTGCGCGCGCGGTTGCGCGCTGGCGACGGCGCCGTGATCTCTGCCATCGCGTTCCGCGCCGCCGGCCAGAAGCTCGGCGAGGCGCTGCTCGCCGGCCGCGGCGGCCAGCCGGTGCATGCGGCCGGCACGCTGTGCATCGACCGCTGGCAGGGAATGGACCGCGTGCAGTTGCGCATCAGCGATCTCGCGCCGGCCGATTTTGGCCCGCGCTGAAGCCCGCACGTCCAAACCATGGAAAAATATTGACTTTCCCAACGCCCTCTGGGAGTACTTGACTCAATACGTACGAACGTATTAAAACTAATTATGCCCAGAGCCTCTCTTCGCGACCGCATCCTGGACGCTGGACTGCGGGTCATGTTCAGCCAGGGCTACATCGGCTCGGGGGTCCGGGACATTGTCGCGGCGGCGGCAGCTCCCCAGGGATCCTTCACCAACCATTTCCGCTCCAAGGAAGCGTTCGCCCGGGA
>DATFWC010000371.1:0-2431 GCA_035259885.1 Xanthobacteraceae bacterium | reverse complement strand
CCCAGGCTGACCGCCGAGGTTTCCAGCGTATCGACGCAGCCGGCGCCGATCAGCAGATCGGCCTGCAAGCTGGAGGTCGGGCACGCGACCAGGTGGAGGCGCTTGACACCACGCCGGATCAGGGCGCGCGTGGCCTCCATGGCGACGCCGGAGGATTCGCGCGCCACCAGCAGCACGCAGCCGTCCGCGATTGCCACGAGGGCTTCGTCCACCGTCCGGGCGAGCAGGGCCATGGCGTTGCGTCTCGTCTTTGCAACGGGTCGTCACGCGCAGGCCCTCGGATCAAGTCCGAGCGCAGGCTTGACCCGCGCATCCGTCGGCTAAATGTTTAATCTTGATGGGTTGCCGGGTCGAGCCCGGCAATGACGAATCGACCGGCCGCCCGTGCCATGCGGGCGACGAACCACACCGATGCAATTGTCCTTTTCCCAATCGCTTTCGCCGCAGCTGCGCCGCATCGTCGAGGTGGACTATCCCCGCTTCAGCGCCGGCGAGATGGCGCGCCGGCGCGCCGCAGTCGAATCCGTGCTGGCCGAGGCCGGGCTCGATCATCTCGTGTTCTGCGGCCTGAACCGTACCGGCTCGGCGGTGCAGTGGCTGACGCAATGGCCGGTCACGGCCGAGGCGGTGGGTGTGCTGTCGCCGGGTCAGCACGACGTGCTGTTCGTGCAGTACGTCAACCACGCGCCGCTCGCACGCGAATTGGCTGCGGAGGCGGAGCGGGTGGAATGGGGCGGCGAATCGTGCATCCGGAAGGCGGTCGAGGCGTTGGAGCAGCGGGGCGCGCGGCCGGATCGCGTCGGCGTGATCGGGCCCATGACGTTCGAGCAGCACGCCGTGCTGGCGGCGCGTTTCGGCAAGGCCGTGAGCCTCAATCGCGCCTACGCCCGGCTCCGCATGGTCAAGTCGGCGGAGGAAATCAGCTGGCTGCGCATCGGTGCGGCGTTCAGCGACCGCGGCATGGCGGGGCTGCAGGCCGGCCTCGAGCCGGGCCTAAGCGAGCGCCAGCTCGGCGATCTCATCGAGCGCGCCTACGTGGCGGAGGGCGGCACCAACGTCATCCATTACGTCGGCGTCACCTCGATGCGCAATCCGCAGGTCCCGGTGCCGCGCCAGTTTCCCTCCACGCGGGGCGTACGCGCCGGCGACGTGGTGGTGGCCGAGATCAGCGCCGCATTCTGGGACCATCCCGGCCAGGTGCTGCGCAGCTTCGCGGTCGGGGAGGAGCCGCCGCCGCTCTACGCCGACCTGCACGCCGCCGCTGACGCGGCGTTCGACGCCGTTGCCGGCGTGCTGCGGGAGGGAGCGACGCCGGCCGAGGTGATCGCGGCGTCGGCCGTCATCGAGGCGGCCGGCTTCACCGTCATCGACGACTTGCTGCACGGCTATGGCGGCGGCTACCTGCCGCCGATCCTGGGCACGCAGAGCCGCCCGGCCGGCGCGGTCCCGGAGGAGCCGTTCCGCGCCGGCCAGACCGTGGTGATCCAGCCCAACGTGGTAACCCGCGACCACAAGGCGGGGGTGCAGACCGGCGAAATGGTCCTGATCACGGCCACTGGCATCGAGCGGCTGCACGCCTTCCCGCGCGGCTTCCTGCTTGTGTGACCTGCATGGCGTTTGCCCGCGCGCCCGGTCGGCCAAGGCGCGATACTGCCGAAAACACAGCCGTCGTTTGATCTTTAGTCAGTGGTGCACGCGCTTGCGCAGCCGCTTGGCCGGTGTTGGCGCATAGCCGGCCCAGCGCGGATTCTGATTGCAGAAGCCGCGATTGCCGGCGATCACCTCCTGGCGGCACGTCTCCAGATCAGCGAAGACGCATTGCTCGACGATCGCGTCCTGGTCGACCGACACGACCGCGCACCACGGCGCGTTGCCATAGGCCTGGCTCGGATGTGCCCCGAGCAGCATGACGGCGGCGAACGTCACGACGGCGAGCGACAGCTTTCCCATGGCGACCTCATCCCGATGCTCAGTAGCGCGCGCGTTTGCGGGACAGCTTGCGCGGTGGTGACGCCGCAAGCTGGCCGGCCCAATACGGGTTGGTGTTGCAGAAGCCGCGATTGCCGGCGATCACGTTCGGCTGGCAGGCCTCGAAGCTCCAGTAGACGCAGCGCGCGACCGAGGTCCCATTGCCGAGGTTGACCACAGCGCACCAGGGCGCGTTGCCGGAATAGGCGTGGCCCGGATGCGGTCCAACGACCACGGCGGTGGCAAACGCAGCGGCGGCGAACGAGAATCGTCTCATGACGGCCTCCCGGGGAGCCATCATGGCATAAACCCGGCAAGGCTTTTCATAGTCCTGGACGCCGGCCGGATCACGCTCGCGTGACGATCCCCTGTCGCCGCCACCTGGTGGGGACCGGTTCGCAGGCTTTGGTGCCGTCCTTCCCGGTCGGCGGAGCGGAACCGCAAGCCGTAAAGGCGGCTCACG
>DATFWC010000370.1:0-5700 GCA_035259885.1 Xanthobacteraceae bacterium | reverse complement strand
GCGCTTCCCGTTCGACACGATCAAGATCGATCAGTCGTTCGTGCGCACCACCGGACGGGGAAAGCGTCCGGTCATCCTGCGCTCCATCATCGCGCTGGCACACGATCTCGGGATGGACGTGGTGGCGGAGGGTGCCGAGACCGATGCGGATGCGGTCGAGCTCTACCAGCTCGGCTGCGAATACGCGCAGGGCTTCGTCTTCGGCTATCCGATGACCGCCGACGAGGCGTCGGCCTTCATCCGCAGCGACGAGTTCGAGCCGGCGCGCTAGAGCGAGATGATTTTTCTTCGAATCGCCATCTCGCTCTAAGTTATGCTTGGAGCATGATCTTTTCCGAAAACCGGTACCCACTTTTCGGGATCATGCTCGAGCGCCGCCGCTGCGGATAGGCTCGCCGCGCGAGATCTTCCGTACGGCGTTTATTTGGTATGTGACGTTCGGGGCACGCGCTCGAGCAGCCAACCGTCAGCAGCACGTTTTAGCACCGCCTCGCAATTCCCGTCGGGGCAGCTCTCGCTCATTGCCGTATCTCGAAGAGCGATTTGGTCGTTGTCGATCCAACGAACAAAGTTCCAGCCTTGATGGACGTTCGGCCCCATCTCCCAAACCAGGGCGGGAGGGTTGGAAGCAACCGATCCGATCCCAAACCAATTGTCATAGGAGCCATCGTACCCGTTAACGAAGAACGTCGAGCCATCCGGGGCAAAGTGCGGAACATCGAGGAAGGTCGTCGCCTTTCCGTCGCGGGCACTCACCAGCTTGCATTCGCGCCCCTCGTAGCCCGCAACCAGCAGCAGATAGCGCTTGGCAGAAGGGTGATAGCCGACTAGCCGATAGGTCACGCATTTGTCGGCAACGTCGTTTTGGCAAGCCTCAGGATTGCTGCGATATGCCTTGGTCTGCCCATTGTCGAGCTTCAGCAAGAGGGCATTTCCTTTGCGGGTGGCTCGATCGCCCAGTTCCAGGAGGCAGGCGCTCTCGCGGGCTTCCGGGCTGGCGCTATCCGCATCGGAACCGACACAGGTGGCAGCAGCGTCAGGGGCGCTCGACTGCGCCGCCGCCGGGACGACCCACACGAGGGCGAGGAGTGAGGACAGGATCGCAGCGTAAATCATGGTTACCGGCCAGCAAGGCCGCTCTTGCACCGCAGATATGGCGGCCAGGCGGCACTGATGAACGCCGGCTGACGCAGGGTTTATTCATCATCAGCTTACCGCCGGATTCCCCCGGGCGCTGGAATTGTGCCATGATTCAGCCAAAGCTTTCGTAATATTAGTAGATTGCGGTCGAGACGAAGGGGGCCCCAATTGACTCCAGCACGCCGGCTTGCCGCTGTCACAGCAGGCGCATTTTTCGTCTGCCTCTTCTCCATCGTCGACGTCCAGGCCAGGGGTCCGGGCGACCCGTGCGGAGACGCCGCCGACCTGGCTGTCCTGCCTTCCCCGGTGACGCCGTGGAAGGGCGCCCCTTTGCGCGTGCTTTTCGTCGTCGAGAAGCCGCTCGAGGGCGAACTGTCCCTGATCGCCCCCAACGGCAAGGTTTCGGCCAAGTCGCGTGAGCGGATGGGCGGACCGCCGTATTTCTGGTTCGCGGAAGTTCCCGCGCCGGCCGCCGGGACATGGCGCGTGACCCTCGCGCGCGACCGTGCGCCGGCCGAGTGCAGCACCATCACCCGCGACATCGCCGTGCTCGACCGCGAGCCGCCGCGTCCGCACACGACGCCGGGCAGCGTCTGGCCGATCCGCAACGCGTGGGACCGCGCCACCGAAAACCTGTATTCGGCCTGGATCGAAAAACTGTTCGACGCGCCGCTCGATGCCGCACCGTCGTGGAAGGCACTGCATGAAGTACTGCGCGACCGGTCGCGCAATTTCCTGTTCAATCATCTCGGCCTGCGCGAAGACCAGATGGGGATGATCGTTCGCCCCGACTGCGCCGACCTTCCGTATTTCCTGCGCGCATATTTCGCGTTCAAGATGGGCCTGCCGTACGGATATACGAAGTGCACGCGCGGCGGCGGCGGCGAGCCGCCGCGGTGCCCGGTGTGGTGGAACATCCAGAACGAGGAGCCGCGTAATCCGCCGCCCGAGGACATCACCGACGGCCCGGTAATGGCGGGGCCGGGGCCCAATCCGATGAGCGGATTCTTCGGCGCGCCGTCACGACTTGCGGCGGCCCAGCCGCCGGGCGGCCTCACGCCGCCCGCGCCGCCGAAGCGGCTCGGACCGCCGCCGCGGCCGCCGGGCTTGGCCGCAGGATTCGGCCATTATCTGGTGTACAGCGTCGCCGACGGCGTCCACTCCGGGAACGGGCGAACGCGGGCGACCGATGAGAACACCGACTATTATCCCGTGCCGCTGAACCAGGACACGTTGCGCCCGGGAACCGTCTACGCCGACCCTTATGGACACTTGCTGGTGCTCGCCAAGCGCGTGCCGCAGTCGGGCGATGCGGCTGGCGTCATCTTCGCCGTCGACGCGCAGCCCGACGGGACGGTCGCGCGCAAGCGCTTCTGGCGCGGCAACTTCCTGTTCGCGCAGGATCCGGCGCTGGGTAGCCCCGGCTTCAAGCGCTTCCGGCCCGTGGTGCGCCACAACGGCGGCTTGCGCCGGCTGACCAACGCCGAGATCGGGAAAAATCCGCAGTACGCCGATTTTTCCCTCGACCAGTCGAAGCTCGGGATCGAGGACTTCTACGACCGCATGGATGACGTCATGTCGCCGGATCCGCTCGATCCCACGCGCGCCATGAAGGAGGCGATCACGTCGCTCGAGGAGCAGGTGAAGGCGCGGGTGACGTCGGTGGAGAACGGACGCAAGTTCCAGAGCAGCGGGCGCGGCGAGGCGTCCATGCCGGACGGCGCGGCGATTTTTGAGACATCCGGCGCGTGGGAGGACTTTGCCACGCCGGCGCGCGACCTGCGCCTGCTGATCGCGCTCGATGTGGTGCGCTTCTTCCCCGACCGCGTCGCGCGGCGGCCCGAGCGCTACGCGATGCCGAAGGACAAGAGTGTCGCGGCGGTGAAAAGCGAATTGGAGAGCGTGCTGGCATCGGAGCTTGCGACGCGCAAGTTCTCCTATCTCCGCAGCGACGGCTCTTCGTGGACGCTCACGCTCAAGGACGTGATCGACCGCGCCACGCTGCTCGAGATGGCCTACAACGTCAACGACTGCGTCGAGCTGCGGTGGGGCGCGGCCGAGAAGAGCGACGAGGCTGCGACCTGCCGGCGGCACGCGTCGGTGGCGCAGCGCGGCAAGATGACGGAGTACCGCGTCTGGTTCCGCGAGCGGCGTCGGCCGCCGCGGGCCTAGCAGGATCGTTGACATTAACGTGGCGGGGTTGTCATGGCCGGGCTTGTCCCGGCCATTTCGCTTCCAGATGCACGGCAGAGCCAAGCTAAGCGGCAGGCGCCCGGTGATGACGAGCGGAGGGGGATGAACGATGTCGGTGGAACTCTATCTCGCCTATGTGCTCGCCTGCACCGTGATGACCATCGTGCCGGGCCCGACCGTAACGCTCATCGTCGCCAACAGCCTGCGTCACGGCGCCCGCGCCGGGCTGCTCAACGTAGTCGGCACGCAGCTCGGCCTCGGCCTGATGCTGGGGATCCTGCTCGCCGGTCTCGCCTCGATCATCGCCACCATGGGCTGGTGGTTCGACTGGCTGCGCCTCGCCGGCGCCGCCTACCTGATCTGGCTCGGCTGGAAGCTGTTGCACGCGCCCGCTGCCCCGGAAGCGGCCAAGCTGCCGACGCCGCGCGGCGGCTTCGTGCTGCAGGGCTTTCTGGTGCTTATGGGCAACCCCAAGGCGCTCCTCTGGTTCGGCGCGTTCATTCCGCAGTTCGTCGATCCGGCCGGAAACTACGTCGGCCAGGTGGTGCTGCTCGGGCTCACCGCCATGGCGGTGGCGGCGCTGTCCGATGGCGCCTATGCGGTGCTGACCGGCCGTGCCGGCGCCCTGTTCGCGGCCAGGCACGTGCGCACGGTCTCGCGCATCGGCGGCCTGTGCCTGATCGGCGGCGGCGCCTGGCTCGCCCTGACACGCGCCCGCTAAGACCTGAGGCGGCGCTTCGGCGCGCGCCGTTCCAGGGCAATCACGACGTTGCCACGTCTGGCGCGACGCGCCAGTATTGCGCCCGGAGCCGGCCCGTCGCGGCCGGTCGGGGAGGACGTCGTCACATGAACAAGCCCGCCATCGCGGCAGCGAACCCGCCTGCGCCGGCTGCCAGGCGCATTCCGCATGTGCTCGCCCACAGCCCCAGGGACAACGTGGCGGTGGTGACGGTCGAAGGCCTCAAGGCCGGCACCGAGGCGTTCGGCGTCGTCACCGAGGACAACAGCGCCTTCACGATATCGGTCAAGCACGACATTCCGATCGGCCACAAGGTGGCGCTGACCGACCTCAAGGCCGGCGACACGGCGATCAAGTACGGCCAGGACATCGGCCGGATCGTGCAGGACGTCAAGGCCGGCGAGCACGTGCACGTGCACAATCTCAAGACCAAGCGCTGGTGAGCCAGATGGCCAGGAACGGCAACGGAAGCTTCATTGGCTGGCGGCGCGAGAACGGCCGCGCCGGCGTGCGCAACCACGTCGTCATCCTTCCGCTCGACGATCTCTCCAACGCGGCGAGCGAAGCGGTGGCGCACAACATCAAGGGCACCCTGGCGCTGCCGCACGCCTACGGGCGGCTGCAGTTCGGCGCCGACCTCGACCTGTTCTTCCGCACCCTGATCGGCACCGGCGCCAATCCCAACGTCGCGGCGGTGGTGGTGATCGGCATCGAGGACGGCTGGACCAGGCGCGTGGTCGACGGCATCGCGGCGACCGGCAAGCCGGTCACCGGCTTCGGCATCGAGGGCACCGGCGATCTCGGCACCATCGCCAAGGCGTCACGCGCGGCCAAGGATTTTCTGCAATGGGCCTCCGAGCTCACCCGCGAGGAATGCCCGGTCTCCGATCTGTGGATATCCACCAAGTGCGGCGAGTCCGACACGACCACCGGCCTCGCCTCGTGCCCGACCGTGGGCAACATGTACGACAAGCTCATCCCGCAGGGTATTTTTGGCGTATTCGGCGAAACCTCGGAGATCACCGGCGCCGAACATCTCGCCAAGGCGCGCGCCATCAGCCCAGAGGTGGGCGAGAAGTGGTACCGCACCTGGAAGGCCTATGAGGACGAGGTGATCCAGGCGCACAAGGTGGACGATCTCTCCGAGTCGCAGCCCACCAAGGGCAACATTGCCGGCGGCCTGACTACCATCGAGGAGAAGGCGCTGGGCAACCTGGAGAAGATCGGCCGCACCTGCCGCTATATCGACGTGCTGGGGCCGGCCGAGGCGCCGGCCAAGGGCCCCGGCCTGTACTACATGGACACCTCATCGGCGGCGGCCGAATGCGTCACCCTCATGGGCGCCGCCGGCTACGTGGTGCACACCTTCCCCACTGGCCAGGGCAACGTCATCGGCAACCCGATCCTGCCGGTGATCAAGATCTCCGGCAATCCGCGCACGGTGCGCACCATGTCGGAGCACATCGACCTTGACGTGTCCGGCGTCCTGCGCCGCGAGATGACGCTTGAAGAGGCCGGCGACGCCCTGATCGACATGATCCTGCGCACCGCCAACGGCCGCCTCACCGCCGCCGAGGCGCTCGGCCACCGCGAGTTCGTGCTGACGAAGCTTTATCGGAGTGCGTGAG
>DATFWC010000369.1:0-6831 GCA_035259885.1 Xanthobacteraceae bacterium | reverse complement strand
GTGCGCGATGGCGAGGTCCTGTACCAAGGCGGCGAGGTGGCGCGCCTGACCATGCGACCGTTTTCCGAAGCCTTTCTCGACCGCTATCTCGACGCCGCTGGCTCCGCCGTGACCGCCAGCGTGGGAGCCTATCAGTTGGAGGGAATTGGTATTCATTTGTTCGAGCGGATCGAAGGCGACCATTTCACCATCCTGGGCATGCCGCTGTTGCCGCTATTGAACTTCTTTCGCCAGCAGGAGCTCGTGGCATGAGTGGAGCAATGCCCAAGGCCTGCGTAATGGGCCACCCGGTGGCGCATTCGCGCTCGCCCAAGCTGCACACTTTCTGGCTCAGGACGCTCGGCATCCCCGGGGCCTACGAGCTCGCCGATGTCACCGAGCAAGACTTCCCGACATTTATCCGCGACCTGCGGGCGCGCGGTTATGTGGGCGGCAACATCACGGTGCCGCACAAGGAAGCCGCCTTCCGCGCGGTCAGCCGGCGCGACGACGCAGCGAACGCCATCGGTGCCGTGAACACGGTCTGGTACGAGGATGGACACTTGGTCGGCGGCAACACCGACGCCCACGGCTTCCTGTCCCATATCGACGCCACCATCCCGGACTGGAACGGCGCAGCGGGCCGCGCCGTGGTGCTGGGCGCCGGCGGCGCCGCCCGCGCCATCACGTATGGGCTGCGCCAGCGCGGCCTCGCCGTGGCGGTGGTCAATCGCACGGTGGCGCGGGCCCAGTCACTGGCCGCCGATTTCGGCGCGTCCGCGCATGGGTGGACCGAGTTGGCGCCCCTGCTCGGTGCCGCCGATCTCCTGGTCAACGCCACGCTGCTGGGCATGGCCGGAAAGCCTGCCCTCGACATCGACCTGGCGCTGCTCAAGCCCGAAGCAATCGTCTATGACATCGTCTATGTGCCGCTGGAGACCGCGCTGCTGCGCGCCGCGCGCGGGCGCGGCCATCGCGTCGTCGACGGCCTCGGCATGTTGCTACACCAGGCGGTGCCGGCGTTCGCCCGCTGGTTTGGCGTAACGCCGCGCGTCACGCCCGAGCTGCGCGCGCACATCGAGGCCGACATTCCCAAGGCGGTGTGATGTTCATCCTCGGGCTCACCGGTTCGATCAGCATGGGCAAGTCGACCACCGCCCGCCTGTTTGCCGAAGCCGGGGTCCCGGTGCACGACGCCGACGCAGCGGTTCATCGCCTCTACGACGGCGAGGCCACGCCCGCGATCGAAGCGGCGTTTCCCGGGACCACCGCCGGCGGCAAGGTCGACCGCCAAAAGCTCGCGGCGCGCGTCCTCGATGACGCGGCCGCCATCAAGCGCCTGGAGGAGATCGTGCACCCGCTGGTGCGCGAGTCGGAGCAAAGATTTCTCGCCGCCTCCGCCGCGCAGGCGGCGCGCGTGGTGGTGCTCGACATCCCGCTGCTGTTCGAGACCGGCGGCGATGCGCGGGTCGATGCGGTAGTCGTGGTGTCGGCGCCGCCGGAGGTGCAGCGCGCCCGCGCACTCGAACGTCCGGGCATGACGGCGGCCAAGCTGGACGCCATAATGGCGAAGCAGATGGCTGATTCGGAGAAGCGCGCGCGCACACATTTTGTCGTGGACAGCTCGCGCGGGATCGATTCCGCCCGCGCCCAGGTCCATGGCATTCTGCGCGCCGTTGCGTCGTTGCCGGGCCGTCAGCAGACCTGACGGAGGGCAACGTCGGGCGCTCGACAGAAAGAAGCGCATGCGGGAAATCGTCCTCGACACCGAGACCACCGGCCTCGACCCGTTTCAGGGCCACCGCCTGGTCGAGATCGGCTGCGTCGAGCTGTTCAACCGCATTCCCACCGGCACGACCTTCCATCGCTACGTCAACCCGCAGCGCGACATGCCGGCCGAGGCCTTCGCGGTGCACGGGCTGTCGATCGATTTTCTCAAGGACAAGCCGTGTTTCGCCGAGATCGCCGAGGAACTCCTGGCGTTCATCGGCGACGCGCCGCTGATCATCCACAATGCGGCGTTCGACCTTGCCTTTCTCAATGCCGAGCTCGAGCGCTGCAGCAAGGCGTTGATCGCCCGCGACCGCCTGGTCGATACACTGCTGCTGGCGCGCCGCAAACATCCGGCCGGGCCGAACAGCCTCGACCACCTGTGTGCGCGCTACGCCATCGACAATTCGCGCCGCACCAAGCATGGCGCCCTGCTCGACGCCGAGATTCTCGCCGAGGTCTATATCGAGCTGATCGGCGCACGCCAGGCGCAGCTCGGCCTGACCGAAACCGTCACCGTCACGGTGTCGGCGCGCGCCGGCCAGGCGATCATCCGCGTGCGCACCACGCCGCTGGCCGCGCGGCTGAGCGACGCCGAACGCGCCGCCCACCGCGATTTCGTCGCCACGCTCGGCGACCACGCGATCTGGCGCGACTATCTAACGGCGCCGGAAAGCGCCGCGCCGGCGGCGCGGTCGGCCTGATGTCTCGCATCGAGACCGGCAGCCGCAAGCACGCGACGTCGAGGGCCCATCACACTGACAAATCTTGTGCGATTACCAACCGGGCCGCAATGCACAGGAAATGACATGACCGTGCTCAGTAGAGCGACCCCGGAGCGACTGAGCGCGTTCTCCGACGGCGTCTTTGCCGTCCTGATAACAGTGCTGGTTCTGGAACTGCGGCCGCCGGAGCATCCCACCTTCGAGGCGCTCCTGTTGCTCTGGCCCACATGGCTCAGCTACGCGGTGAGCTACCTGTTCATCGCCATTGTGTGGACCAACCACTATTATCTTCTGCGCTATGCCACGGACGCAACGCCGCGTCTGTTGTGGTTCAATTTCGCGCATCTGTTTTCCATGTCGCTGCTTCCGCTGTCCACCGCCTGGATGGCCGTGAGCCGTTTGGCGCCGCAGCCGGTCGCCTTCTATGCCGCGGTCTTCTTCCTCGTAAACGCGACTTACATATGTTTGATCTGGGAGCTTGTTGGCGCGACTCCTGTCGATGATGTGTCGCCGACGGCGCGCAGGATCATGCGCTTCCGCTCGATCGCGACCGTATGCCTGTTCGGGCTGGCTGCGGTCGTAGCGCTGAAATATCCGCTGGCGGGGCTGGGAATTTGTATTTGTTGCCTGATCGTTTATCTGAAGCCCGATCCGCCGGGAGCGGGGACGCAGACATCGGAAGCCTAGCGGACGCGACACGGCCGTCGCGAGCGTCAGCCAGCCGATCCGGAAGACCCGGGATCGCCGCCAGGAGACTTCGCCCCCTGCTGCGCCTGGGCTTGCAGCTGGGTAATGCGCTGGCGATAGAGGCCGACGAAATCCACCGGATCGATACGCAGCGGCGGGAAGCCGCTGTTCATGACGGCGTTCGAGATGATCTCGCGCGCGAACGGGAACAGCAGGCGCGGGCACTCGATCATCATGATCGGATGCAGGTCCTGCTGCGGGATGTTCTGCATGCGGAAGATGCCGGCGTAGAGCACCTCGAACTGGAACAGGATCATGCCGGCGCTTTCCGCCTTGCCCTCGATCTTGAGCTCCACCTCGACGTCGTTCTCGGCCATTGGCTTGGCGCCGACGTTGATCTGAATGTTGATGGCCGGCTGCTGCTGGCTGGGCTGCAGCGAGCGCGGCGCATTGGGATTCTCGAACGACAGATCCTTGACGTACTGGGCCAGGACATTGAGCTGCGCCGGCGCAGCCTGCTGGCCACCAGCCTGGGCGCCGCCGGCGGCCGGTCCGCCGTTGGTGGGCATCGTCATAGGGTCTCCTCCGGAGGCAGCACTGCGCTCGGCTGGCTGGCTAACACGGGAGGTCGTATGCCACAAGGATGACCGCGGCGCGACGGTTGCTGCCTGTGCCTATGGTTTTGGCAGCTCGTCGGGCGGGGGCCGTCCGGTATGATCCTCCGCCCATTCGTCCGGATCGAGATCGACCACGTCGTCGCGGGCGCGTGACGACGGCCGGAAAAGGCGGCCAAGCGCCGCACCCACGACGCGCCGGACCGGCGGCAGGAGCACGAGCAATCCCAGCGCATCGGTCAGAAAGCCCGGAAGGACCAACAGAATCCCGCTCACAGCGAGGAAAAAGCCGGGACTGCCGGCGGCGGCGATGTCACCGTCGATCGTGCTGACGCGAATATGCGGAATTCTTTGCCCCCGGCCGGCCAGCCGCAACAGGCCGACGCCAAGGACGGAGGTGGCGGCCGCCAGGGCGAGGGCCGGCAGCAGGCCGATCTGCAGCGCGACGGCAACGAACACCGCCAGTTCGGCGAGGGGCAGGACCAGGAAGCCGATCAGCAGCCATTTTGACAGCGACATGCGGATCGGGGCCGGCAATTGCACATCCTCCAGGGCGTTTATAGGCGATTGAAAGTGCAGGAAAGTTTTTTGGCCTGCCCGGACGCCATGTTGGCGCCGCCATTCGGATCGTTTATGTTATGGCGACGCGCTGCGTCGCATCAGGAGGCGGTTGGCCCCTGGAACGAGCCCACCGCGTACCTAGATAGTAGCGAACCGCCGCCACCTGGTGGGCCTGTGGACGCATCGCCGGCCGGTTCCGTCCCGAGAGCATCCGAGACGTGTTCGATATCTATACCATCATTTTTCTGCTGCTGGCCGTGTTCATCTTCATGCGGCTGCGCAGCGTGCTGGGCCAGCGCACCGGGCGCGAGCGCCCGCCGTATGATCCCTATTCGGCGCGCGATGCCGTGCGGCCGGCCACCACCGACAAGGTCGTGACGCTGCCGCCGCGGCCGGCCGAGACGGCGCCGAAGCCGGTGGCCGAGAGCACGCCGGAACGCTGGAAGGGCGTGGCCGAGCCGGGCTCACCGATCGCCTCGGGCCTCGACGCCATAGCGGCCGTCGAGCCGGGATTCGACGCCAAGCACTTTCTCACCGGCGCCCGCGCCGCCTACGAGATGGTGGTCTCGGCGTTCGCCGACGGCGACCAGCGCACGCTGAAGAACCTGTTGTCGCGCGAGGTCTATGAGGGCTTCGAGGCGGCCATTCGTGAACGCGAAGGACGTGGCGAGACGGTCGAGACGCGGTTCGTGTCGATCGACAAGGCGGAGATCGTCGGCGCCGAGCTGCGCGCCCGCACCGCGCAGGTAACGGTCCGCTTCGTGTCGCAGCTCGTGTCGGTGACGCGCAATCGCGCCGGCGAGGTGATCGAGGGTGCGCCGGATCGCGTCACCGAGGTCACCGACGTGTGGACGTTCGCGCGCGACGTCTCCTCGCGCGATCCCAACTGGAAACTGGTCGCGACCGAAGCCGGGCAATGATTGCCACACGGGCGGCGCGATTTTTTGTCCTCCCGCTCTGCCTCCTGGCGGCAACGGCTGCGCCCCGCGCCGAGCCCGGCTCGCTGAAATTTCCCGATGCCGCACTCGAGCCGTCGGCCTGGAGCCGGCTCGACGGCTGGAGGGCCGACGACCACGCCGCGGCCTATGCGACGTTCCTGGCGAGCTGCCGCGCCATTCTGGCGCAGGGTAAGGCGAAGCCGGCCGCTCGGCGCTTCACCGAGGCCATGAAGGGCATCTGCCGCCACGCCAGGGCGGCGCCGTCGCCCGGCCCGGAGCAGGCGCGCGCGTTCTTCGAAAAATATTTTCTCCCGCTGCGCATCGCCAAGTTGGGCGATCCCGCCGGTTTCCTCACCGGCTATTACGAGCCCATTGTCGCCGGATCGCGCTTTCCCACGCCGGAATACACCGTCCCCATGTACCGCCGTCCGCGCGACCTGTTCATGGTCGGCGCGCGCAAGAAGAAAGGCGAGTTCGCCAACAAGGGAAAGGTCTATCGCCGGGTCGGCCGCAAGAGCGTTCCGTATTTCACCCGCGCCGAGATCGAGGACGGCGCGCTCGACGGCCGCCACCTCGAGATCTGCTGGCTGAAAGATCCGATCGACGCGTTCTTCATCCATATCCAGGGCTCCGCGCGCATCCGGCTGGAGGACGGAGCCATGCTGCGCATCAACTACGATGCCCATAACGGTCACCGCTACCTGCCGGTGGGCCGCGTCCTGATCGAGCGCGGCGAGGTCGCGAAGGAAGACATGTCGATGGAGCGCATCCGCCAATGGATGCTCGCCCATCCGGAGGACGGCCGCGAGCTCCGGCGCATGAACGATTCCTTCGTGTTCTTCCGCGTGACCGGCCTGGCCGATCACCAGGAGCCGGTCGGCGCCCAGGGCGTATCGCTGACACCGGTGCGCTCGATCGCGGTCGATCGCCACCTGCACCTCTATGGCACGCCGTTCTTCATCGAAGCCGAATTGCCGATCGAGAGCGAGGCGCCGGAAACGAAATTCCGTCGCCTGATGGTGGCGCAGGACACCGGCTCGGCGATCGTCGGGCCGGCGCGCGCCGACATCTATTTCGGCGCCGGCGACGAAGCGGGTTTGATCGGCGGTCGCATCAAGCAGCCGGGCCGTTTCACCATGCTGGTGCCGCGCGAGATCGATCCGTTCGCCGCCTGGCGTCACGTGCCGTCGCCGCCGCCCAAGCCCGAGGCCGCGATCGCGTCCGAGCCGGCGTCGGCGACCGAGCCGGTGCCGCTGCCAGACCCGGTCCCGAAAAGCAGCGAGCGGAAGACGGAGGCGGCTCCGGCGGCTCCGATCCGGAAGCCATGAGCCCGCCCCGCCGTCCGCGCCGGCTGAGCGCCGAAGAGCACACGCTGTGGACCGCCGTCACCCGCGCCATCAAGCCGCTGAAGCCGGTGCCTGTGAGCGAAAGCGCCCCGCACTCGTCGCGCCACGCCGAGCCGGCGCCTGAACGGCATCCCGCGCCCGCCGTGCCGCCTGCCGCCCGGGCGCGAGCGGCCGCGCCGCTGGCCGCACCGGCGCCGGCTCCCCTCGAGCG
>DATFWC010000368.1:0-2497 GCA_035259885.1 Xanthobacteraceae bacterium | reverse complement strand
GAGACCAGCTCGAAGGTTTTGGCGCAGAAGCGCTCGACGCGCGGCAGCCAGTCGGCATCGCCGGCGAACAGCTCGGGATAGTGCACCTTGAGCATGCCGCCGCACGAGCCGGACGGTGTCACCACGTAATCATAGGGCTCGAATGCCGCGATCACCTGTTCGGCAAGCGCCCGCGCGGTGGTGCGGTCGCCGGAATTGAAGGCAGGCTGGCCGCAGCAGGTCTGGCGCGGCACCTCGACGATGCAGCCGGCGTCCTCGAGCAGCTTTACGGCGGCAAAGCCGACGGACGGACGGATGAGATCGACCAGGCAGGTCACCAGCAGCCCGACGCGCCTGCCCGTCCCGCTTCGCCGCTCGATCTCGACCACGATTGCTCCTCGCTATGGCGGCGCCAAGGTGGCGGAAAGGCGGAACGCCCGCAAGGGTGGAAACTCTCTCGCCAAACGCGATCCCAGGACGCGCGCGATACGCATGATACCAAGCCGGCGGCAGCGCGATACGGTGACGCACCCCAGCGTTCAAGCATTACGCAGCCGCGTCGGCGGGCCGCAGGCCGGCAAACCGCGCGAGCATATTGTCGTGTCCCCTAAATGGGTGACGCCGGCCGACCGCCAACTTGGCACAGTCCTGGCAACATGCAGGCAACGGATCCGTGCGCTGGTTGCACGGTCTCGTCAATGCCCGCCGGCGTACTTGTGAGCTGCTTCACCCGCGCCGAGACCGAACCTGTGGAAGATGGCTCCGCGATCCAGGGGAGATGACCATGGCGAGGTTTCCTGTCTTCGGCCGGTGGCGGCGGGGTGCGCTCGCGCCGGCGCTCGTTGGCGCGGCGCTGGCGCTGCTCGGCAGCCAGGCGTGCGCCGAGACCGAAGCCGTCATCCCCGGCGCCTACACGGAACCGGCCGGTCGCGCCGAGCCGACGAAGACCGTGCCGGACTTCCCGGTGTGGAAGCGCATCACGCTGGGCACGCACAAGGGCGTCAACGCGGTGCGCGACGCGCTCGACGCGCACAACATCCGGGTCGGCGAATCGGCGGACGAGATTCTCGGCCGGCCGGCCTTCCGCTTCAGCAAGACCAGGACGCCGCTCGATCTCGTCGTGCTCACCGCTCTCGACCTCGGCTTCGCCAAGGGGAGCTGGTCGCTCGCCGAGATCTATCGGCGCGCCGCCCAGCTCGGCCTCGAACTGTGCCCGGCCGAAGCCGCGCCGCAGCTGCGGCTCGAATACCTGAACCAGCCGATCGGCGAGTTCCTGCATATCGCCATGCCGCCGGTCGCGACCTACGGCGGCGATCTCGTCGACCTCACGGTGGGCAACGGCGGTGCCGGTTTGATCCTGATCGGCGGCGACGGCAGCCCCGACCTGAAGCTGCACTCGAGCGTCAAGTTCGTGTTCGTGCGTCCAACCCGCATTGCGCTTCCGAACATTCCCTGAAGCAGCGCCGCGCGGTTTCCGAACTCTTGCCGAAGCGATGCAGCGCCACGCCGTTGCTCGCCCTCGCCTAAATCATTGATAAGACGTCTGACGTTTTTGTTATCGCGAGTTGACCGCCTCGCGTCAAACTTTTCGCGGGTTTCTCCGTCGAACTCATCACATCGGCCGCGCGAGCATGGCCGATGTCGCGGCGGCCGCGGACACCTTGCACGTCGATGAGCTGCCGGACGCGTCGCTGGAGCACGCGCCGCCGATATCCGAGGTGCGAAGAGAGACCGCCATGAAGTTCACCGACATCCGCGGCAACGCCTTGAGCGGCGCGACTGGCCCGGGCCTGGTCGACTACGAGGATGCGCTGTGGCAGCTCAACCTCTATGTCGGCGATCCGGTGGCCGGCGCCGACGCCGCCATCGCCAAGAGTCCCGATTTCGTCATGGCCTACGCCCTCAAGGCCTGGCTTCACCTGCTCGGCACCGAACCGGCCGGCCTCAGCGTTGCGCATGACGCCGTCGATGCGACGGCGCGGCTGCCGGTGACGGACCAGGAGCAGCGCCACCTCATCGCCATCCTGCACCTGATCGACGGCCGCTGGCACATGGCGGCGCGGGTGCTCGAGGATCTCGCCATCGAATATCCGCGCGACCTCCTGGCGCTGCAGGTCGGCCACCAGCTCGATTTCTTCCGTGGCGACGCCCGCATGCTGCGCGACCGCATCGCCCGCGCGCTGCCGGCGTGGTCGACCGAAACGCCGGGCTATCACACCATGCTCGGCATGCTGGCGTTCGGCCTGGAAGAGGCCGGCCACTATACCGAAGCCGAGCGGGCCGGCCGCCGGGCGATCGAGCTGGAGCCGCGCGACGCCTGGGCCCAGCATGCGGTGGCGCACGTCATGGAGATGCAGGGCCGGCAGCGCGACGGCATCGCCTGGATGCGCAGGAATTCCGACCACTGGTCGCGCGACAGCTTCTTCGCCGTGCACAACTGGTGGCACCTCGCGCTCTACCATCTCGATCTCGGCGAGATCGACGACGTGCTCGAGCTGTTCGACGGCCCGATCTACGG
>DATFWC010000367.1:0-8345 GCA_035259885.1 Xanthobacteraceae bacterium | reverse complement strand
GGCACGGTCAGCCCGATCGCCTCGAGATATTCCTCGCGCTCGGTGGGATGCAGGACCGCAATCTCCGCCTCGATCTTGGCCGAGATAACCACGGCCACGGCGGCCTCCTGTTCGGCGCGCTCCTCGACCTTGCGCGAGTACGCGTTGCCGCCGGCGGCGGAGGCCTCGTCGACGTTGCATACGTAGAGCACGGGCTTCCACGACAGGAGGCCAAGTCGGCTGAAGGCCCGCTTCTCGTCGGCCGTGGATTCGAGGAGGCGCGCCGGCCGGCCCTCGCGCAGCAGCGCCAGCGCGCGGTTGATGAGGTCGAGCGTCTCCTTCGCCTCCTTGGCCTCGGGCCCGGTGCCGCGCGCGCGCTTCTCCAGCGCATCGACGCGGCGCTCGAGACTCTCCAGATCGGCCAGCATCAGCTCGGTCTCGATGGTCTCGATGTCGGCGATGGGATCGATGTCGCCGGCCACGTGGGTGACGTCGGGATCGGAGAAGCAGCGCACCACATGGGCGATGGCGTCGACCTCGCGGATGTTGGCGAGGAACTGGTTGCCGAGCCCCTCCCCTTTCGACGCGCCACGCACCAGGCCGGCGATGTCGACGAAGGTCAGGCGCGTCGGCACGATCTCGGCCGACTTGGCCAGCTTGGCCAGCACGTCGAGGCGCGGATCCGGCACCGCCACCTCGCCGACGTTGGGCTCGATGGTGCAGAACGGATAGTTCGCCGCCTGCGCGGCGGCCGTCTCGGTCAGAGCGTTGAACAGGGTCGACTTGCCCACGTTCGGCAGGCCGACGATGCCGCATTTGAATCCCATGCTCAGTCCCGCATCACGACTCGTCAGGTTGCTTCGGCGTGAAAAATCCCTTGGCGTCCATGGCGAGGTGGACCTTGTTCTGAAAGCTCGCGTCCTCGCCGCCGGCGAGCAGCGCGGCATTGTCGGCGATGACGTCGCACAGCGCCTCCACCCACGGCCGCTCGCTCTTGGCGAAGTCGCTGAGCACGTAAGGGTGCACCAGCTCCTTCACGCCCGGATGACCAATGCCGATGCGCACGCGGCGATACTCGTTGCCGACATGCGCCGAGATCGAGCGCAGGCCGTTGTGCCCGGCGACGCCGCCGCCGACCTTGACCCGCACTTTTCCCGGCGGAAGGTCGAGCTCGTCGTGGAACACGACGACGTCGGCGAGTTCCAGTTTGTAGAACTGCATCGCCTGAGCCACGGCACGGCCCGACTCGTTCATGTAGGTGCCGGGCAGGAGCAGCAGCAGGCGTTGCGCGCCAACCGCGCCTTCGGCGGCGACGCCCTGGAAGCGGCGCCGCCACGGGCCGATGCCGTGGCGCCGCGCGATCGCTTCCACCACCATGAAACCGACGTTGTGGCGGTTTCGAGTGTAGGACGCGCCCGGGTTGCCAAGCCCGACGAACAGGACGAGTCCCATCGGGCCCCTCCAACAGGGCCTGGCTTAAGGCCGCGTCACTTCTTTTCCGGCGCCGCGGCGGCACCGCCACCCGCCGCCGGCGCTGCCGCGCCCGGAGCCCCGGGCGCCGCGCCCGGTGCGCCTTCCGCCGGCACGCCGGCCTCGGCAGCAGCAGCCGCTGCGGCGGCTGCCGCGGCAGCCGCTTCCGCCGCCGCCTTCTGCTCTTCGATGTAGCCGGACGGCGGCACGATGGTGACCAGCGTGAGATCGCGCGCGGCGAGAACTTTTACGCCCTCGGGAAGCTTGATGTCGCTCAGGTGCATCGAATGGGCGATCTCCAGCCCGGTCACGTCGACGTCGATCGACGGCGGGATGGCATCGGCCCGGCAGCGCACCTGGATGGCGTGCGTCACGATGTTGACGGTGCCGCCGCGCTTCACGCCCGGCGCCTGGTCGGTATTGATCACATGCACCGGGATGTTGACGCGAATCTGCGCGCGTTCGCCGAGCCGCATGAAATCCACGTGGATCGGCGTGTCGCGAAGCGGATCGAGCTGGTAGTCGCGCGGAATCACGCGATGCTTCACGCCGTCGATCTCGAGATCGTGCAGGGTGGTGAGAAAATGCCCGGCGTAGATGCGTTGCCGGATGTCGGCGCGGTCGAGCGAGATCGGCAGCGGCGCCTTGCCGTCGCCGTAAATCACGCCCGGCACGCGGCCGGCTCGACGTTCCGCCCGCGCGGCCCCCTTGCCGGCCTTCGGGCGCGCCGTCGCCTTCAAGTCCTTGACGGTCGCCATGATGTCATCCTCGTCAGAATGGAAAAGGCGGCATAAAAGGCCGCCCGGTCGCGCGGCCTGCCTCCAGGGGTGTCGGGGCCGCATGTTGACCGCAGGGCCCGAAGGCCTGCGGCGCGCGGCCTTATAGCGGCCGCGATGGGGAAAAACAAGGAATCGCCGCGTGGACGCGCCGCGCGGGGGCCCTACGGGCAACCACGAGGGTTGCCCCTACTTGCCCGTGCTGCCGGGATCGGGGGCCGTCGGGCCGGGTTTTTCGGCGGCGGCTTTGGTCTTCCGGCCCTTGCTTTCGAGCGCGTCGATGCGCGCCTTCAGGGCCTCGTTCTCCTCGCGCGCCAGCCGCGCCATCTCCTTGACGGCCTCGAACTCCTCGCGCTTGACCACGTCGAGGTCGCGCAGGATGCGCTCGCCCTGGGCCCGCACAAGCGTCTCGAACTCGCGCCGGACGCCCTGGGCGACGCCGGCGGCGTCGTTCATCAGCCGCGCCACCTCGTCGAAGAACCGGTTCGTCGTCTGTGTCATCGCCCGTCTCCCGGCGCGTTCTATCGGACAGACAATGGTGATTTTGCCCGGCGCCCGCAAGACCTGGTGCCAGGACGACCAGGCTCGCGACGTCTTGACTTTGCGGCAGGCACGGCGGCATCACGGCGCGATCCGTGCGAGCCCGCAAAAATGCCGCCACTTGTCCTGCCCTTCCCGGCCATCGACCCGGTGCTGATCCAGATCGGCCCGTTCGCGCTGCGCTGGTATGCGCTCGCCTACATCATGGGCATCCTGCTCGGCTGGATGTACGCGCGCGCCATCGTCCGCTCGGAGCAGTTTTGGGGCGGCAAGGCGCCGATGACGGTGACCGACTTCGACGATTTCGTCCTGTGGGTCACGCTCGGCGTCATCCTGGGCGGGCGGATCGGCTACGTGCTGTTCTACAATCCGGCGCATTTCGCCGCCAACCCGGCGGAGATCGTGCAGCTGTGGAAGGGCGGCATGTCGTTCCACGGCGGCTTCCTCGGCGTGGTGCTGGCCACGATCCTGTTCGCGCGCAGCCGCGGCATCCCGTTCCTCTCGCTCGCCGACGTGACCTGCGCGGTCTACCCGCTCGGCCATTTCCTCGGCCGCCTCGCCAATTTCATCAAACCCGAGTTGTGGGGCCGGCCGACCGACGTGCCGTGGGCGATCGTGTTTCCCGATGGCGGACCGCTCCCACGCCATCCCAGCCAGCTCTATGAAGCCGCGCTCGAAGGTCTGCTGCTGCTCGCGCTGCTGGCCGGGGCCATGCGCTGGGGCGCGCTGAAACGGCCGGGCCTGGTGACCGGCGTGTTCGCGGCCGGCTACGGCCTCACCCGAATCTTCTGCGAATTGTTCCGCGAGCCCGATGTCCAGCTCGGCTTCCTGTGGGGCGGACTCACCATGGGCATGCTGCTGTCGATCCCGCTCATCCTCGTGGGCGCTGGCTTCATCTTCTATGCCATGCGCACCCCCGCTGTCGCGCCGACGCATGACGCCGCTCGAACCTGAGATCCGCGCCAGGATCGCCGCACACGGGCCGCTGTCGGTGGCGAAATACATGGAGCTGTGCCTCAGCCACCCGCAGCACGGCTACTACATGACGCGCGATCCGTTCGGCGCGCGTGGCGATTTCATCACCGCGCCGGAGGTCAGTCAGATGTTCGGCGAGCTGATCGGCCTGTGGGCCGCCGCCTTATGGAAGACGTTTCCGGCGACCGCCGGCCCCACACTGAATCTCATCGAGCTTGGGCCGGGACGCGGGACGCTGATGGCTGACGCCCTGCGGGCGACAAAGATCGTCCCCGACTTTCACGACGCGATCCGCGTGCATCTGGTCGAAATGAGCCCGACGCTGCGCCAGCGGCAGCTGAACACTCTGTCAAGCTGCGGTGTTGGCGTGCAATGGCAATACGACATCATGGACATGCCATGGGGCACTAACATCATCATCGCGAACGAATTCTTCGACGCCATGCCGGTGCATCAGGCGGTGAAGGTCGAGGGCGGCTGGCAGGAGCGCCGAGTCGGCCTCGACGGCAGGCGCCTGGTGTTCGTCCAGGATGCAGAGACGATGTGGCGGCGCGACGACGTGCTGCCCGCCGGGATGCGCAACGCGCCGTCCGGCGCCGTGTTCGAATGGCGGCAGGATTGGTGGATCCGCTATATCGCGCGCCGCGCAGCGAACGGCGCCGTGCTGGTGATCGACTATGGCCATGCCGAGAGCGGCATTGGCGACACCCTGCAGGCGGTGTCCCGGCACGGCTTCGTCGATCCGCTGGCAGCGCCGGGCGAGGCCGACCTCACGGCGCATGTGGATTTCCAGGCACTGCGCGAGGCCGCCGCGAGCGAACGCGTGCGCGTGCACGGCCCGCTCACGCAAGGCGAGTTCCTGCGCCGGCTCGGGATCGTGGCGCGCGCCGACAAGCTGAAAGCGCGGGCGACGCCTGCGCAGGCCAAGGACATCGATGCCGCGCTCGCGCGCTTGACCGGAGCAGGGCCAACGGGCATGGGCGAACTGTTCAAGGTCATGGCGTTTGCCCACGCGGCGCTCGGAGAACTGCCCGGATTCGAAACATGACGGCGAAGCAGGACAGGCATCCGGGACTGCAAGCCGCGTCGCTGGCGGCGCTCGCAGGCATTCGCCATGCCTTCTTCACCCGCGACGGCGGCGTGTCGGACGGCATCTATGCCAGCCTCAACGGCGGACAGGGATCGGACGACGCGGCCGCGCACGTAAACGAGAACCGCGCCCGCATGGCGGCGGCTCTGGGCGTGGAGCCGGCGCGGTTCATCACCGCCTACCAGGTGCATTCGCCCGACGTGGTGGTGGCGGAAGAGCCGTGGACGCGCGAGGCGCGGCCGCAGGCCGACGCCATCGTGACCCGCGTGCCGGGCCTCGGCATCGGCGTGTCCACCGCCGACTGCGGGCCGGTGCTGCTGGCCGACGCCGACGCGCGCGTGATCGCCGCCGCCCATGCCGGCTGGCGCGGCGCCCTGACCGGCGTGATCGAAGCGGCGGTCGCCGCAATGGAGCGGCTCGGGGCGAAGCGCCCGCGCATTGTGGCGGCCATCGGCCCGATGATCCGCCAGGCGAACTACGAGGTCGGGCCCGAGCTCGTCGCCCGCTTCCGCGCGGCTGATCCGGACAACGCGCGCTTCTTTGCGCTGTCGGTGCGCGAAGGCCACGCCATGTTCGATCTCGCCGGGTACGTGGCGGCGCAACTCGCCGCCGCCGGTATCGCGCGCGTCGAGGATCTCGGTCTGTGCACCTATGGCGACGCGCGCTTCTACTCCTACCGCCGCGCCACCCATCGCGCCGAGCCGGACTACGGACGCCACATCAACGCCATCGCGCTGGTGGAAGAATAAGCCAGCAGGATGGCAGCGCCGCTGGCGCATCGCTCCTGTGCGGCCGCAGCTCTCCCTGGACGCCGTCAGCGATTGTAGGCTACCTAAAGGGGCGGCCGGCGACGCCTTGCGCGCAAGCGACACAACATGGCGCGTCCGGCCGGGAGGTGTCGATGAGGCGTGCGGCGAGCCGGCCGAAAACCGGCGAGGACAAGGCGCGTGCGTGGCGCCTGCTCGCCGCGTCGGCGCTGGCGCTGGCGGTCGCCGCGTGCGCGGTGAACGGCCAGGTCATGCTCGCGAGCGGCCACGGCGCCACGGTGGCGTTCGAGTCGATCGACGGGCCGCCCCAACCCGTATTCCAGAAACTGGTGGAGAATCTGGCCAGCGAAGCGGTCGCACGCCAGGTCATGGTCATCTCGCGCGAAGCAACGCCGAGCTACCGCATCCGCGGCTACATGGCGGCGCATCTCGCCGGCAAACGCGTCCATATCGGCTGGGTGTGGGACGTCTACGACGCCAACAAGCGGCGCGTGCTGCGCATCGCCAGCGAGGAACCGGGTGGCCCCACCAGCCGCCGCAGCGCCGATGCCTGGACGGCGGCCGACGAGGCGATGCTGCGCCGGATCGCGCGAACCAGCATGGACCAGCTCGCCGCGTTCCTCGATCCGGCGGCGCGCGTGCCGGCCGAGCCGCCGGCCGAGGCCGACGGGATGGCGGTCGCGGCGACCGGCGACGCCGCGCCGGTATCTGCTGCTCCGGCGCGGGCCAGCACGGCATCGCGCCAGCCGCCGCATGCTGCAAATGCGCCGGGGCTGCAAGCGGCGCTGGCACTCGCCAACACCCGGCCCTGACGGTTGCAGCGGCGCGCGAAACGGCGTTTCCACGCCGGTGTCCCGATTCGAAGTTCGCAAACCCTGCAGCGCGCTCTCACGCGAACTTCGGAATCAAAGAGACACCAGCAAGCTTATGATTCTATGGCCCCTTTCGAACCCGACGTTCGCAATCGGACTGGCCGCAAACTCATGCGGACTTCGGGTTCGGGGCGCTAGCGGCAAAACCCGTGGCGCACGGAACCGGCTTATTGCCGGGCGGGGGCCTGCTTGTTATCACCACGGCGCGCGGGCACGAGGTGGCGATGACACGGAATAACGGGGCAATCAGGCTCGTCGCCGGCAACTCGAACCCGGCGCTCGCCGAGGCGATCGGCGCCTATCTGGCGACGCCGCTGGCCAAGGCGGTGGTGCGCCGCTTCGCCGACATGGAGATCTTCGTCGAGATCCTCGAGAACGTGCGCGGCGCCGACGTGTTCGTGCTCCAGTCGACCTCGTTCCCGGCGAACGATCACCTGATGGAGCTGCTCATCATCATCGACGCGCTGCGCCGCGCCTCCGCCCGCCGCATCACCGCCGTCCTCCCCTATTTCGGCTACGCGCGGCAGGACCGCAAACCCGGGCCGCGCACGCCGATCTCGGCCAAGCTGGTCGCCAACATGATCACCCACGCGGGCGCCGACCGCGTGATGACGCTCGATCTGCACGCCGGCCAGATCCAGGGTTTCTTCGACATCCCGACCGACAACCTCTATGCCTCGCCCGTCATGGTGCGCGACATCAAGGAGCGGTTCGATCTCGCGAACCTCATGGTGGTGTCGCCGGACGTCGGCGGCGTGGTGCGCGCGCGCGGCCTGGCCAAGCGCATCAACGCGCCGCTCGCCATCATCGACAAGCGGCGCGAGCGCGCCGGCGACTCGGAAGTCATGAACGTGATTGGCGACGTCGACGGGTTCACCTGCATCCTGGTCGACGACATCGTCGATTCCGGCGGGACGCTGATCAACGCCGCCGATGCGCTGCTCGAGAAAGGCGCCAAGGCGGTCTACGCCTATATCAGCCATGGCGTGCTGTCGGGCGGCGCCGTGGCGCGCCTGACCGCGTCGCAGCTCAACGAACTCGTCATCACCGACTCGATCCAGCCGACCGAGGCGGTGCGCGTCGCCCGCAACATCAGGGTGCTGTCGATCGCCACCCTGATCGGGGAAGCGATTGGCCGCACCGCGGCCGAGGAATCGGTCTCCAGCCTGTTCGACTGACCGGCCCCGGCGCGGCGCCTCGGGCTCAATCTCAAGTCTCTGTGAATCCTGGATGAATCCGTCTTGCCGTTTTGGTCCTGGGGGCCGAAGCGGATATAGTCGTTGGCGCCGGTGATTCGGGCCGCGTCCGGCCCGGCGCGGCTGCCCTGTTGGGCACGGTCTGCCATCGTGACTGACGTTACGTCACCCCAACCTGGAGGCGGCATGTCCCTGATCGAACACACCGAAGTGCGGCAGGTGAATCCGGTCGATGTGGTCGAACGCGTGGCGGCGCTGAACGAGTGGGCGTTCGAGCGGGCCGGCGATGACGAGATCACCATCTCGGTCACCGGCCGGTGGGCCGCCTATCAGGCGGCTTTCACGTGGATGGACGACATCGAGGCGCTGCATCTCGCCTGCGCCTTCGACCTCAAAGTGCCGGAGCGCCGGCATGCCGATGTGCTGACGTTGATCAGCCACGTCAACGAGCAGTTGTGGCTTGGCCATTTCGACTGGTGGAGCCAGGACGGGGTGGTGATGTTCCGCCACGCGCTCATCCTGGCAGGTGGCGTCGAGGCGTCGCGGCGGCAATGCGAGGTGCTCCTGGATGCTGCGATCGACGCCTGCGAACGCTACTATCAGGCGTTCCAGTTCGTGGTGTGGGCGGGCGCCAGCGCCCGCGAGGCGATGGACGCCGCCCTGTTCGAGACCTCCGGCCA